>SKLM01000341.1 GCA_007123205.1 Thermoflexales bacterium | reverse complement strand
TCACGTCGACACCGCCATCGTCTCGCATCGCGTTGTAAACACTGACGTCATAGGTGCCAAGACAGTCTACGCCGATAGTCACCAGATCCTCGAGGCTGGCCTGCTGCAGCTTGACCAGCTCCCTCAGGGCCCGCAGCTCGCACGGGCGCAACACGACTCCCACTCGCTCCCGAGGCTCGCGTACGGAGACACGACCAGCCAGCGGAGCAGCGTTGAGCCCCATCACTGGAGCCAGAGGATCGGCATGCTCCAGAAACGCTGCGTCCGACACGAGCGCCGGGCTGACAGCGCCGGTGGGGGTCCGCATAGGCACCAGCACCGCGTCCACCACCTTCACCTCGAGGAGCTGCCTGAGAAAGCCCTGGATTGCCGTCAGCACGTCCTGCTTCTCGATCGGTATCAAAGATCGCATTCAACTCTCCCTTCGCACGCTTGGGCCACATAACGTTGGCACACGTCAGACAGCCCACTCCGTGCGCATCGGGTTAGGCCCCTTCTCCCTGAGAAACTCGGTCATCTCCGTGACTGTGTCGGCGAATCGCTGTCCTTCCGACGCCGAGATCCACCGCAGCCAGACGCGAGTCTCGTCGATCCCAGCGCTCCTGAGGATCTCCTTCAGGGCAATGGTGCGTCGACGGGCCTTGTAGTTCCCCGACTGGTAATGACAGTCGCCTGGATGACAACCACCGATCAGCACACCGTCCGCGCCGTCCAACAACGGCTTGAGTACGTATGTGGGGTCCACGGAGCCGGAGCACATCAGGCGGATGATCCGCACGTTTGGCGGATACTGGATGCGCGACGTGCCAGCCAGGTCCGCACCGGTGTAGGTACACCAGTTACAGAGGAAAGCCACAATCTTGGGCTCGAAACGTGGCTCAGGGCTCGCTGCCGCGAGCTGGGCAGCTGGCTTAGCTTCGCACGCTTGGTCACTCATTCTCCTCACTCCTCAACAAAGCTGAAAGCTGGTCTCAGACTCGAGAGTGCCCTATTGCACCAGGGCATCCACCTGGGCCAGCACTTGTGCCGCGGTGAAATGCTGGAGGCGAATCGCACTGGATGGGCATGTAACCGCACAGGCACCGCATCCCTTGCAGAGCACCGGGTTAATACGCGACGTTCTCCACAGATTTGCGATAGTTGGCGCGTCATAGGGACAGACGTCCACGCACATGGCGCACCCAGCGCACAGCTCCTCATTCACCACCGCCGATGCGGACTCGACCGGCACGGAGCCTCGAATCAGCGGGATCAACGCAGAGGAAGCGGCTGCCTTGGCCTGGGTCACGGTGTCGGCGATATCCTTCGGCCCCTGGCAGCATCCAGCCAGGAAGATCCCATCCATCGCCGTATCGACGGGTCGCAGCTTGGGATGGGCCTCCAGGAAAAAGCCGTCAGCAGAGCGCGGCAACTTGAGAAGCTGCTGGATCACCCCGGCGTCCTTCCGAGGCTCCATCCCGACGGCGAGCACCACAAGATCAGCCTCAAACTCGATGGGTTGCCCGAGAAGGGTGTCCTCGGCTACCAACACCACAGGGCCGGCCCCAGCGTGCGGAGCTAAACCACCGTCGACGCCGGGGGCACTACGCTTGCGGTAGATCTCGGAGACATTCCCCCGGCGATAGCGGACGCCCTGGCTTCGGGCTTCGTCGTAGAACTCCTCCCCACCTTTGCCGAAGGCTCGTACATCGATGTAGAAGACAGTCACGTCAGCCTCCGGAAGCATCTCCCGGACGAGGCGTGACTGCTTCGCCGTATACATGCAGCAGACACGCGAACAGTGGGAGTTGCCGACCCGTGCATCCCGTGAACCGACACACTTGACGAACGCCACACGCTCCGGGCTGCGCCCGTCCACGGTGAGATCGCCCCGAATCAGGCGCTCCTCCATCTCCAGAGACGTGATCACGTTGGGGTAGTCCCGGTAGCCCAGCTCGGGGGTCCGATCGGGATCGAAGACGTCATATCCGGTGGCCACGATGATGGCGCCGACGCTAAGACCCGCCCGGGGCGCGTCGGACTTCGAACCCGGGTCCCCACCCACCGGGGTGCCCGTTTCGCCGTACCCAGAGATCTCAACCTCGAAATTGCCGATATACCCTTCCACTTGAGAGACACAGGATCTGAGGAACACGGTGACATTCGGATGATCCTGGACCCGCGCGATCAGGGGTGGGAGGAGCTCGGACACGGGCTGGAGCGACGGAAAGGTGCGGTTGAGTTCGGCGACGCGCCCGCCGAGAGACTTCTGTCTCTCGACCAGGTAGGCGGGCAGCCCGGTGTTGGCTACGTCCAGAGCCACGGTCATCCCTGCGACCCCCCCGCCGATGATCACCACGCCGGGCGTCACATCGACCTCACGCTGCTCGAGAGGTTCCAGGCGGGTCGCCTTCGCCACCGCAGACGAAATGAGCAACCCAGCTTTCTCGGTCGCTCTCCCCTTGTCCCTGTGAACCCACGAGCACTGCTCGCGGATGTTGGCCATCTCCACCTGGTAAGGGTTGACGCCTTCCTGCTGGGCGACCGCACGGAAGGTGCGTTCATGCATGCGGGGTGAACACGAGGCCACCACAACGCGATTCAGTCCGTGCTCTCGGATATCCTGCTTGATAAGCGCCTGTCCAGGATCTGAGCACATATAGGTGTTATCCCGGGCCACAACTACCCCGGGGAGCTCCGCCGCAGCTCTCGCCACACGCTCCACGTCAACCACCGCCGCGATGTTCACGCCGCAGTGGCAGACATACACACCGATACGGGGTTTCTGTTCCATCATCGTGTCACCCATTAGGGTCAAGGATAGGCGCTGCACCGGCGGACCACCGCCGGGCGGTCGCCTACGGGTCGAGGTCCTCCTCCAAAGCTATGTCGACGAGTTCCATGATGTCCATCACACACAATTCCTCGTCCAGTCCCTGGACCTTGACCGCGTCCTCGAGAGTCAGGAGGCAGAAGGGACACGCCACAGCCAGCGTGTCGGCCCCGGTCTCAGCAGCCTCCTGAACACGTTGGAAGGCCAAGCGCTCCTGGAGGTTCGTGCCCTCGACCCACATACGCCCCCCCCCGCCCTCACAACAGAGACTCCGTTCGCGGCGACGATCCATCTCTACCAGCTTAAGGCCGGGGATAGCCTCCAGAATGGCCCGAGGCTCATCGTAGATCTGATTCTGTTTTCCCAGGAAGCAGGGATCGTGATACGTCACGGTCCTATGCTCCCCCGGCCTGGCCTCCGAGGGCTCCGGGAAGGTCAACTCGCCCTGCTCGATAAGCCTGGCCAGGAGTTGCGTGTAATGGAGCACCTCCATCCCGTCCAGACCGTACTCCTTACGGAAAGTGTTGAAGCAGTGAGGGGACGTAGTCACCAGCTGACGGGCACCGACACCGCGAAGCAACTCTCCGTTCTCCTCGACCAGCATGCCGAAGAGGCCCGCTTCACCCATCCGGCGCACCTCGTTACCGCAGCAGGATTCGCGGGTGCCCAGCGTGCCGGGGTCGAGGCCGGCCCGCTCGAACGTCCTCAGGAGCGCCCTGGCCACCGGCTGAATCCTTTGGTCATAGGACGGAATGCAGCCCACGAAATAGAGCAACTCACATTCCTCCTGAGCTGAGCCAGCGTGCGAAGCTAAGCCCTTGGCTCGCTCCAAGCTTTCCTCCATGCCCTCGGCCCACAACTCCCGATCCTGTCGGGCCATACCGCTGGGATTACCCTGGCGGAAGATGCCCATGAGGGCCGTGCCCAGGGTTTCGGGCACGCGACCGCTTTCCACCAGCTCACCGCGCAGGGAGATGATCAACTCAGCTGGCTCCACATCCTTGGGACAGCGCTCGACGCAGGTGAAGCAGGCAGTACAGTCCCACAGCTCCTGATGCGCATCGACGTCCATATCGGCGTCGACCAGCATGTGGTAGATCAAGGTACGCATGTTGAGGGTCGTCTTCCGCGCCACCGGGCACCCACCGGTGCATTTCCCGCATTGGATGCAGCCGAAGAGCTCGAGCTGTTCGGTCAGTTTCTGAGTCTTCAACGCCATCTCACTCCCCTCCGCCCTTCTCGGCAGGCGCTGCTTTCCTGGCTCGGACCAATACCCTCAGCGCCGACGAGGCCGCGGCTTTCGCCTGAGCCACTGTGTCTGGGATATCTCGGGGACTCTCACAGCATCCAGCCACGAAGACGTTGTCCACGTTCGTGTCCACCGGGTGGAGGCTGCCATTTACCTCTGGCCTAGCACCGCCCCCTTGGAGGAACCCATCGGGCGAGCGTCCCAGTCCCAGCAACCCCGCCACGTCTTCCACATCCGTTCGGGGGACGACGGCGGTCGCCAGCACCACCAGTTCCGCCTCGACCTCAACGGGCTGTCCCAGCATGGTGTCTTCGGCCAGCACCACCAGCTTGTCCCCCTGGCGGTAGACCTCCGCAGGCTCTCCACGCCGATAGGTGACCCGTTCGTGCTTCACCCGATCGTAGAACTCCTCGTACCCCTTGCCGAAAGCCCGCACGTCCATGTAGAAGACGGTGATGTTGGCGTCAGGCACCCTGTCTCGCACCAGGTGAGCGTGCTTGGCGGTGTACATGCAGCAGACTCGAGAGCAGTAAGGTACGCCGGTGTGAGGATCCCTGGAACCCACGCACTTGATGAACACGACATCCCTCGGCTCCTTCCCATTCATCCGAATCTGCCCTCTTGTCGGGCCTGAGGCGTCGCAGAGCCGTTCGAACTCAAGGGCCGTCATCACCTCGGGGTAGATGCCGTAAGCATACTCCGGCTTCGTCTGCGGCTCCATCATGTCGAAACCGGTGGCAACGATGATACTGGTCACTCTAATGTCGATGAGCTTGCTCTCCTGCTCAAGATCAATGGCATTGGCTGGGCAAGCGTCCTTACACTTGAACGTCCGTCCGCAGACGCCGCGCGTCAAGTAGAGGCAGGCTTCCGGGTCCACGGTATACTTGAGCGGTACTGCCTGGGGAAAAGGAACATAGATGGCCGACCTATTGGCCATACCCGCGTCGAAGCCGGCGGAAACACGTCCCTTCATCCGGCAAGCCTCAGCACAGTCACCACAACCTGTGCACACATCGACGTCCACGTAACGGGGTTTCCTACGCACTCTCGCGTCGAAGGCTGCGCCGTCTGTCTCAACTGATTCGACCTCGGAATAGGTCATCAACTCAATGTTTGGGTGCTGGCCTACGTCAACCATCTTGGGCGTCAGAATACAGGAGGAACAGTCCAAGGTTGGAAATGTCTTGTCCAACTGGGCCATGCGGCCGCCGATGGAAGGCTCTCGCTCAACCAGGTATACGGGGAATCCCGCATCGGCTATGTCAAGGGCAGCCTGCATGCCGGCGATACCGCCGCCGACGATCAACGCTGCTGGTTCATGTCTTCCCACAGCCCACACTCTTCTCGTTGTAGATCTTCGCTGCTCAACAACGAGCAACTACATACTCCAACATAACCTAGACCTGCTGTGTCACGGCATCAAGAACTCGGTAGACGCTGGGTACAGTGGCACCCTGTCTGCGGGTCGCCTTATTGGGGCAGGCGACGATGCAAGCGCCACAGCCCTGACAGAGCACCTCTATGACCTCCGCCGTAGGGCTTCCGGCCTCAAGGACTCGCGCCTCAAAGGGACATATCTCGACGCACTGACCGCAGGCCGCACAGACCCGCTCGTTCACCATCACCGGGGGCACCGGAGCCTGCAACGTCCGCTGCTTCAGTAAGGCGGCAGCGCGCATAGCAGCCCCTTGCGCTTGCATAATGGTCTCGTCCGAGAATCGCGGTGAGTGAGCCAGGCCGCACATAAAGATCCCCAGTCTTGTGAAGTCGAGAGGCCGCATCTTGGGATACTCCTCCTGGAAGAATCCGTTCTTGTCGAGCGGCAGCCCCAGCAAATCCGCCAGGCCGTCAACCTCATTGGGGTCGACACCGGTGCTCAGCACGAGTAGGTCGGCACGCAGCTCTAGGTCCTCGCCGGTGATCGGTTCCCGGAGATGAATCGACAGCTCCCCATCCCTCTGCACCACGCTCGGTTTGTCGGGCGGTTCATAGCGCAGGAAGATGACCCCCTGCTCCCGGGCCTCCCGATAGTAGTCCTCGCGGAAGCCGTAGGTGCGCATCTCCCGGTACAGCACAAAGACGCGAGCGCCAGGGTTTCGCTCCTTGATGCGCAGGGCGTTGGTGACGGCCTTGGTGCAACAGACTCGGCTGCAGTACGGGCGCTCAGGCTCCCGCGAGCCCACGCACTGGATCATCACCACGTCGGACGCGATGTCCTCACCCTGATCAAGCATCCTGTCGAGCCCCCGCTGGGTCACGACGCGGGCGTCCTTACCGTAGAGGTACTCGGTGGGCATGACCTCGTGCCCCCCGGTGGCGACGATGATCGCGCCGTGGGACAGTACCTGGCTGCCTTCTCCAGTTTGAGCCACGGTGGTCCGGTAGTCGCCGACGTAGCCGGTGACATCGGTTATCTCTGCTTGTCGATAGACATGGATCCGACGGTGGCTCTCGACGGCATCGATCAGAGAGGTGGCGAAGGCCACGGGATCCTCGCCCGTGGGGACGTACCGCAGTTCTCTGAGCTGCCCGCCCAGGTCGTTCGACCGCTCCAGCAGATCTACGTCATGGCCCATGTTCGCCAGGGCGAGGGCAGCGGTCATCCCCGCCAGTCCACCACCGATGATCAGCACTCCCCGGGAGATCTGCCGATTCTCAACATGGACCGGTTCGGCCAGTCGAATGTCAGCGACTGCCATCTGAACCAGCTCCTTGGCCTTCGCGGTGGCGTCCCTCCCGTTGCCTTGATGGACCCAGGCGATCTCGCCGCGGAGATTGACTCGCCCCAGCAGAGCGGGGTTCAGACCCGCCTCTCGCATCATCGCATCGAAGGCAGATTGATACTCCCTGGCCGGGCAGCCCGCGATGACAATGCGGTTCAACTCTGCCGCGGCGACCCTTTCGGCGATCTGCCTACGACCGCTCAAGAGACAGGCATTGTCCATAATCTGCACGACCGCCGCGTCGCGAAAGCCCTGGGCGTGCCGGGAGAGTTCCGGAAGATCAACGACGGAGCCAATCTCTCCGCGACAGTCACAGAGGAAGACCCCCACGCGGGGCCAATCCAGCTCAGCTTCGTACGCTGGCTTAGCTTCGCACGCTGGGGTCGTATCCTTCTCCTCCGGAAGCTCACCGACCTCGGACCCGGTCTGCGATTCCCGACCAATCGACGGACACTCCGGGCCCCTTCGCCAAGGCTCAGGGCGTGCACTTGCAGCCGCCGCGGCCACAGCCGAGGCCTCAACGACGGTCTCGGGGATGTCCTTCGGCTCCCGAAAGGCACCTCCAAGGAAGATCCCCGGCCGTGAGCTTTCCCCGGGGCGGAAAGTCGGGGTCTGGCCGAAGCCGTACCGATTCAGTTCGATATCCAGCGATCGCCCAAGAGCCCGGAAGCGGCGGGCCGGCTCAAAGCCCACCGATAAGACCACCATCTGGAAGTCCTCTTCCCGGACGGACCCATCTTCCTGCACGAAATTGAGCAGGAGGTTGCCCGTCTGCTTGTACTCGTGGATCGAAGAGACCATCGCGCGCTGGTAGCTGACACCCGGTGTCGCCTCAACTCGATCGAAGTAGTCGTCGAAGTCCTTGCCATGCGCCCGAATGTCCATGAAGAAGACCGTCACATCGAGGTCAGGATCGAGCTTCTTGGCAAGCTGGACTTGCTTAGCGGTGAGCATACAGCAAACGGAGGAGCAATACCCCCTATCAATGGACGGGTCACGGGACCCAACGCACTGAATGAAGGCGATCCGCCGGGGCGGGTCCCCGTCCGACGGACGCACGATCCGGCCACCTGTCGAGCCGGATAAGCTGATCATACGCTCGAACTGAATGCTGGAGAGGACATTGTCGTAGTGACCGAAGCCGTATTCGCCCTTGATCCCGGCGTCAACGGGTTCGTAACCAGGGCTGACCACCACCGCCCCCACCTCAAAGAGCGTCTCAGTCTCAGCCATCTTTAGATCGACCGCGGCAACAGGACAGACTTCTGCGCATTCGCCACAGAGGGTGCAGTAGTCCATATCTATGACGTAGGTGGACGGGATGGAGCGGATCGGTGGTTGGTAAATGGCCCTCTGCTTGGCACTCTCTCCCTCATATTCGTGAGGTCGCTCCACAGGGCATACCTGGGCGCAGAGGCCGCAATTGGTGCAGGCCTCGATACCCACATAGCGCGGCTTGTGACGGACCGTGACGGTGAAGCAGCCCGGCTGCCCGCTCACCCCCTCAACCTCGGAATACGGCAGGATCTCGATGTTCTCGTGCAGATCACACTCGATGGTCGGACAGTAGGCCGCCCGACCGGGCAGCATGAGGCAGATGCCGCAGGAGTCAGTGGGGAACGTCCGATCCAATAGATGCATGGACCCCCCGATTCCGGGAGCGCTGTCCAGCAGGTAAACCTGATGACCGGCCTCAGCCAGGAGCAAGGCCGACTGCATGCCAGCGATACCAGCGCCCACCACCAGGACGGCGTGCCCTGCGGCAGAATCCCTTCCGATCCCTGGAGATCCGTTAGCGTGCGAAGCTAAGCCGTTGTCGCTCATAGATCCTCTTGCGCCCGGCGTTGTCTAAAGAAGCTTCCGTTCACGGAGCAAAGGCCGGGGGTCGATACTGTGCCGACGGAGCCACCTCTCCACGCGGGGCAGGCCGAAGGCTAGGGCCAAAAGCTCCGTGAGATAGAACACGGGCATCTTCTCCCTAGATCCCGGAGCCTGACGGGTATCCAGGTTGATCTCGCACATCCCGCAGACGGAGACGATGCAGTCGGCGCCCGCCTCAGCAGCGCCTTCAACGATCCTGGTGGACAACTCGGTTACGATGTCGCCGCGGGACAGTGTCAGACTTGCCCCACAGCAGTCGACCTTATACGACCAATCGATGGCCTCCCCTCCGACCTCGTGGATCAGCTGATCCATCGTGACTGGATGCTCCGGATCATCCCACCCGGTCAGTTCCGGAGGACGCACCAAGACACAACCGTAATAGGATGCGACCTTTAGTCCCTCCAGCGGTCTGGTGACCCTCTTCCTGAGCATCTCCTTGCCGAGGTCTCGGCTGAGAACCTCCAGCAGGTGGCGCGGGCGCGCCTTGCCCTCATAGCGGAAGCGCAGGATCCGCTCCATCTTCTCTCGCCACGCCAGGTCGTCACGCATCCTGATGTCGGCATCACGGCAGTGCTGATAGCAAGCGGGGCACGGGATAACGATGTCCAGGCCGGCCTGTTGAGCCAGAGCCACATTGCGACCGGGTAGGGCCAGGCCGAGCTCATGGTCCAGGCTGTGCGCCGACGAGGCACCGCAGCAGTTCCAGTCATCGAGCTCAATCAACTCCATGCCGAGCGCCTCACACACTACCTCTGTCGAGAGGCCGAACTCAACCGCCGTGGTCTCTGACGTGCATCCAGGGTAATAGGTGTATCTCATCGGTGCATCCACCCGTGTACTCACCCGCTCACCTCCGATTCCTTCTCCCGAGAGGACGTCGCAGCAGCCTCCTCGTAGAGCGCCCGGATCTCATCCACTCCCTTGATGCGGTCTGGGATGAAGGAGAGCTTCCCATTCAGAAGTAGATCGGCGCCCAGTTTCATATCGCCGAGCAGCCCCTTGAAGAAGACCGGGTACTCTTTCAACAGCTCAAGGGTCTTGAACTGAGCCAGCATAGTGACCTCGTGCATCCGGCCCCACATTCGGATGCTGTCCAGGAACGATCGATGTAGGGAGTAGACCGCTGTCTCGGGCGCGTAGTCCTCATCCAGCGCCATCTGGCGCAGCACGTCCATTACGGGTGCCAGCCGGATCTGATTGGGGCAGCGCGTCCCGCATGCCTCGCACCCGATGCACATCCAGATGGTTGTGCTGCTGAGGACCCTTTCCCTCTGACCCAGCTGGATCATACGCAGCAATTGGGCTGGCTTGTAGTCCATCACAAAGGCCGTTGGACAGCCGGCAGTACATTTCTGGCAGTAGTAACACGAGTGAACGTCCTCGCCGCTCCGCTCCCGTATGATGTCACCGAAGGAAAGATCGGTTCTCACAGCCAGCGCCTTGTTGCCCAATGCCATGGCTTCCTCCATAGGTTATGCTCCGGTGTGTGACTCTCTACTTCATCCTTCAATAGTGACCCAGCTGTCCAATTGCCACTTGAGGATGAAGGTGGTTATCTCTCACCACATGAATTATAGCGGGGTGGATCTTACTCGTCAAAGTGACGATAAAAATCAGCCCAATATATCAATCTCCTTCAACCCCAATCTTTCGTCAAGATCCCTCGGCCTGCTCGCACAGGGCCCTTCCTGCTGACAGACGACGACCCTCAGAAGACCCCTGAGTTGTCGACCAGCCAGAAGACCAGGATCGCCATGTCCAGAGTTTCGCCATCATCGGTGATGAAGTAGTCCTCCAGTGTCACCTCATGGCGGAATCCAAGATTCTCGAAGGCCTTGATCACCTGGGGCTGGGTCAACACGACCTCGGCGTACACCTGTTGTAGCCCGATCCGCCGCGCGATATCGATCATACACTCGATCATCAGCGTGCCGATGCCTTGGCGGCGGTAGTCGTGGTCGAGGAATATGCGCACACGCGCCAGGTGGCGCTGGAAATGCTCCCCGAAATGGAGCGTGGCTTCTCCCACGATCCTATCGTCGACCACAGCCATCAGAGGGAAGACCCGCTTCAAGTCGAGATTGTCAACCCAGCCCTTGACTACTTCTGGATTGCCTGCGTCGCTGCGAAAGTACTCCAGGTCCTGGTCCGATGCCCGTGCGAAGAGCGCGACCAGACCCTGCTCGTCCTCTCTCGTCAACGGGCGTAACAGAAGGCGTTCGCCCGAAGGCAACACCTTCAGTTTGCGGTAGTTCTCCAGCTGCTTCCAGACGTCTGGCATTTGCTCCTCCCTCAATCCGCCAACCGTAACGCTTACACCCTGCTGCCGATCCCCATAGTCCCAGTGGTCTATGACCACCCACCTTCCTCTCGACCGCGCCAACCAGGTCACCGTCGCTTCCGCGATCCACAGCGGCCCTCTCCCCTGCCGCCGCCGGCGAAGCCGGAAGCTCGGCATCTCACAGCCGGCGCACTGGCATCGTCAATCCGATGGCATATACCTGCGGCAGAGCACGTATAACCCTCGTCTCATCTCGTGGTTGACCAGTTCCGCGACCCTCAGCTCGATGGCTCTATTCGGCGAAGAGCCGCTTCGGGTCCACATAATGATCTTCAAAGCCCCAGGTCTCCTCCGGCAGTCCCAGAGCTACAGCCATAAGCTGGGTGAAGTAGACCACGGGTATCCTGCTCCCCGTCCGAGTGCCTGCACTCTCTCGCTGGGGGTAGTCCAGGTTGAACTGACAAAGCGGACAGACGGTGACAACGACGTCCGCGCCGTGTTCTCCAGCCGAGGTCACGATCTCCTGCGACAGCGTCTCCGGAACCTCCGGATCCTTCACCATAAGATAGGACCCGCAGCACTCCACGTTATATGGAAAGTCGACCGGTTCAGCGCCGAGCGCTCGCAGCAGATCGTGCAGAATCCGAGGGTTCTCCGGATCGTCCAATCCTATCTCGTCGTATGGACGCAAGAGCAGACACCCATAATAGGGAGCAGCTTTCAGGCCAGTCAGAGGCCGTTTCACGTGCTTTGCCAGAGGCGCGGGCCCCTCCTCCCATCCTAAGTCATCACGAAGCAGTTCCAGGAAATGCGCCACATACACGTTGCCCTCGTAGTCCTGCTCGGTGAACCAGTTGATGCGATCCAGCATCTCTTCATCTCGCTCCAGCAGCGCCTGCGAACGACGCAGAACGTTGAAACAGATGGAGCATAGCGTCGTCACCCGCTCACCGGCCTGTTGCGCCTGATACAGAATACGGGTCGGTGCAATAAGGGCCATCGAGTCGTCGAGCATCAGAGGAAACGTGGCTCCGCAGCACTGCCACTCGGGAAGCTCCTCGAGCTCCAATCCAAGCGTCTTCGCCACTGCTCTGGCTGAGCGGTCGTAGTTCTTGGCGTTCGTCGACAGCGTGCACCCCGGGAAGTAAGGTATGCCCATGAGTCAGCTCCTAGTTTTCTAGTCCCATCCGCCTACCTCATGTACTTCCTGCACCCACCGATGATCGCAAGCTGTGGCAACTCCCGCAAGAGCGCGGGCGGTAGCTCCTTGAGATCTAGTCTGGTTATGCCCTGACGCAACGCAATCTGTCGCAGGGCTTCCATCAACCTGGGCAGGTCGACGCCCTTGGGACAGCGGGCGACGCACGTCAAGCAAGAGGCACAGATCCAGATGGTATTGGAGTCCAGTGCGTCCTCCATGCCAAGCTGTGTCATGCGGAGGATCTGGCTGGGAAGAATGTCCATGGTTCCGACAATGGGGCAACCAGCGCTACACTTGCCGCACTGATTACAAGCCAGGAGATCCTGACCGCTGATCTCCTCCACCTGTTGGACGAACTGCCCGCGGACTTTCTTAACCGATATCTCAGTTCTCATACCCCTCCCGTAAACCGGGTCCGATCCCCCTCATCCTGGTCAGCGGGTGCGGCCGCTGCAGTCGGAGAGGTTACCGATGCGCTGCTTGCATAGCACTGCCGCTCAGGACAAGCAGTGGACGCGGCTCAGGTCTTGCCCTTAGGCGGCGCCGACGGAACGCCGTGCCGAAAGCAAGGTATTCTGGAGCAGGACGGCAATGGTCATCGGACCAGTGCCTCCAGGCACGGGTGTCACGTGACCGGCTACGTCCAGCACCTCATCGAAATCTACGTTGCCCACCACACGGTAACCGCCCTCCGCCGTCTCATCCTTGACGCGACTCCAACCAACATCTATGACGGCTGCTCCCGGCTTGACCCAGTCGCTCTTCACCATCCTCGGCTGATCGATGGCAGCAACAAGGATGTCGGCACGTCTGCTGGTACCCCCCAGGTCCTCCGTGTGCGGGTGACAGATCGTGAGAGTGGCCCCGCGATGGAGGAGCAGCATCGCGGTCGGCAGGCCAACGATATTGCTCGTACCTAGTACCACTGCCTCTCTGCCTTTGATCAGCACCCCATATCGATCGAGCAACTCCACACACCCCAAAGGCATACAGGGAACGAAAGTCGGTTCAACGCCCTGCAGCGTTAAGCGGGCGATGTTGACCGGGTGAAAGCCATCCACGTCCTTCTCGAGCGCGATGGCGGATAAGGCCTGATCTTCGTCGAGATGCTCGGGAAGCGGGAGTTGTAGGAGAATCCCGTGAATCTCTGGATTGGCATTCAGTTTGGCCAGCTCGGCCAGCAGATCGGCCTGGCCGATGTCCTCGGGCAGGTGCACGCCCACGGCGTGCATCCCGGCTTGCCTACACTGCTTCTCCTTCATGCCGACGTAGCTCTTGGACGCCGGGTCTTCTCCTACCAGTACCGTGGCGAGGCCGGGTACCACGCCGTGCTCCGCCTTCAGCTGCTCGACCTCGGCTGTTACCTCCTCACGGATCTTGGCGGATGTCGCTCTACCGTCCAGCAACTCTGCTGTCATACTCCCTCCCAATAGGTTACCCTGATAGACCGAGATCCCGATGGCGGGAGAAACCCGACACCGAGCCAGCGGGGCCTCAGCAGCGGCTTGGCCTTCGTCATTCCGTCACACACGCAGATATGAGTCGGTGTAGATGATCTCGTTCTGCAACACCTGAACCGTCTTCCAGATCGCCTGCTGCTCCGCATCGTCCAGGTCGAAGTCCTCCGCCTGAGGTTCCTCCATTGCCATAATCCGGTCGTGCAGCTTCAGGAGAGACCGGGACAAAGGTGTGGACTCGTCGCGTTCCTCCACGATGCGAATGAACTCCATCAGATCCGCATCGAAGGGGTCGGCGATGATGGTGTCGATACCGACTCCCATGATCATCACCTGATAGACGCGGTTCAGCAAGGGGCGCATTTCGTGCGGCACCGCGTTCGAGACGTTGGACAATCCGGCGTTCGTCTTGGGAGCGGGGTCCCAGGCATACTGGATCATACGAACGGCATCAAGGAACTCGGGGCAGTACTCCTGGCAACCGGAGACGGTGAGGACCAGAGGATCGATGATGAAGTCCTCCATGGGCAGCCCGACCTCCAAGATGCGCGGTATCAGTTTCTCGATGGCGATGGTGACCCGCTCATCCGCGCTTACCGGGATCATGCCGGCCTCCATCGTCAGCCCGATGAGCCGTGTGTTGTACTCCTTGGCGACCAGCGGGACCTTCTGGAGCGACTCCTCCTTGGCGGAGACGGAGTTGATGATGGGCTGGGCCTTGGAGACCACCCGGCAGGCTGCCTCGATCGCCTCCAGGTTCGTGGTGTCGAACACCAGCGGCACGTCCACCACCTCCTCGACAGTCTGGACCAGCCAGGGAAGGATCTCGTGTCCCTCCTTCTTCTGAGGGCCGACGTTCAGATCCACGGCACTCGCCCCAGCCTCCACCTGACGAACCGCCATGTCCTGGAAAAAGCTCCCGTCTCGCGACTCTATCGCTTTGGCCACGCTGGGGGAAACCACGTGGATGTTCTCTCCGATGATGTACATTGCTTTTCCTCCTATGCTCTAGATCACGTCTCATCACGTGTTAGAAGTCGTGCCGCAAGGACGTCTTAGCGGCGAAGGTCAACTTTGTCCGCGGCTTGGGGCTCGTGGCTTAGGGATCGCTCCGCGAGCTTGGCAAGATCTCCCGAGCGATCTCCCGCACGGCCTGGTAGAGGCCGGTTTCCTCGGGGAGCTCCACCAGCGGCCGGCCCGTAAACTCGAACTCCGCCATCGTAGGTTCTTCGGGCAATGTCCCGGTCAGGGAGAGATCAGCCGCCTCGATGGCATCCATCAGTGGCTGGGGCATGGGCTCTGCCCTACTGTCTCCAGCGCTGCGCAGTCGATTTACGATCAGGCAGACCCGGCCCACGCCGATCTCGAGCTCCGGCACCATATCCTGCATACGACTGGCCGTGTTGAGGCCCCGCTGGGTGGGGTCGGTCACCAACAGCAGCACGTCAACGTCCCTGGTGGTGCGGCGGCTCAGGTGCTCCATCCCGGCCTCGTTGTCGATGATCACGTAGTCATATTGGCTCTTGAGGCGATCCAGAATGAGCCGAAGCATCTGGTTGGCCGCGCAGTAGCAGCCCTGTCCCTCAGGCCGTCCCATGGCCAGGAGGTCGATCCGCTCCCCCTCGACCAACGACATCTGAACCTGATAGTCCAGGTACTCCTGTTTGCTCATCCCGCCGGGCATGGCCCCAGCCAACGCCCCACTGGTCTGGACCTGGTCCAGCATGTCCTCTCGAATCTCGCCGATGGTCTGATCGACCTCCATCCCCAGCACCAGATGGAGATTGCTGGCTGGATCGGCGTCGATAGCCAGGATGGCACCCGCTCGCTGCTCCTCCATCAGGTAGCGTATGAGGAGGGCCGCCACCGTCGTCTTCCCCGTCCCCCCCTTCCCCGCCAGTGCAATCGTTGTTGTCATATCCACCCCTGC
>SKLM01000069.1 GCA_007123205.1 Thermoflexales bacterium | reverse complement strand
TGGCGGAGATGGGGGGGGAGCGCGATGGCGTTCCGGTCCGCATGCGGGTGTATGCGCTGAAGCCGGGCCCGACTCGGTTCCTCTCCGTCACCGGGCTGGCGCCTGCTGACCGGTACGGAGAACTGGTCGACACGCTGGAGGGGATGGTGGCATCGATGGACGTCCTCGCCTGGGAGACGTTCACCTACGGGAATGACGTGGAGGACGTGGCCTTCTTCGACGGCTATCTGTGGACGGCGACGGGGGGCGGGGTGGTGGCGTGGCCGCTGGGGGGCGGCATTCTGCCGGTGAAGTACACGGTCCAGGACGGGCTGCCGGCCAACGCCGCCACGGCCCTCGCCGTCTGCCCGGTCATGGGTGCGCCGACGCTGTTCGTGGGCACGTGGGACAGTGGGGTGGCCCGATTCGATCCGGGGCGGCGGCTGTGGGTGAGCCTGGACGACGCTTACGCCGAGTGGTCGGACAGCGATGTGCGGGCCCTGACGTGCGTGCTGGACAACCGGCTGGTGGTGGGCTACGAGGACGGGGGAGTGGATATCCTGAACCTGGATGAGGTGCTGTGGTATCACTTCGGACGGGCCGAGGGTGTACCCGGGAACCTACGCGCTCTCACGACTGGTCCGGAGGTGGGGCAGGTTTGGGTCATCGGTGAGGACGACGTCGCGCTGATCTCGGGTGAGGGGCTGAGCACGGGCCTCGGCGACCCGGGCAGCGACATGCTCTATCAAGGAGGTGCGGACGGGAGCGGGAACCTCTGGTTGGCGGCTTACACCCGGGTCGCTCGGCGCAGCGCGGCCGGGGAGTGGACGTACGTGGACAATCAAGACGTCCCCGATCTGTTCGACACCAGTGTGACGGCGCTGGCTTTAGCGGGCGATGACACCGTCTGGCTCGGCTCCTACGGCCAGGTGGCACGCTTCGATCCCCGCCGGGGCGAGGTGATCGATCTCCACCGGCGGGAACCCGGTATGGTGGTCGGGACGACGAGGGCGCTTACGGTGGATCCGGTCACGGGCTGGATCGGATATGGCGTGGCAGGGGCTGGGGCCAGCGTGTTGAAGGAGGGCGAATGGCTGCCGTTTGTGCTGGAGGATGAGCCCGTGCTCGACAGCCGTATCCGCACGCTAGCTCAGGACAACGAGGGCCGGATATGGTATGGGGATCGGTGGGGGCGGATCCTCGCCTTCCAACCCGGCGAGGTGGGTCCGCCCCGGGACTATTTCCAGCTCACGCGGGGCTTCCCGCTGTCCATGTATGCCGATCCTGAGGGTGGGGTCTGGGTCGGGCACTTCGACGGGGTCACCCACTACACGCCCGATGGTGTGCGTAATCTGACGTTGGAGCTACCGGAGCTGGCGGATCAATATGTGCGAGCCATCGCCCGCGACGCGCAGGGGCGCCTGTGGCTGGGCAGTGACGAGGGCCTGTTCGTGGGGGATGAGGAGCACCTGCTATTGATGAGCGAGGCTGACGGTCTGCCCGGAGTCCAGGTCCGGGCGCTGCAGCCCGATGGGGAAGCGATGTGGGTGGGGACGACGGAGGGCTTGGCCCGGATCGCGGAGGGCAACGTGACCGTTATTGGTTCGGGGGACAGCGCTCTGCCCGAAGGTATCATCGGCGCTCTGGCGCTGGACCCGTGGGGCGACCTGCTGGTGGGTGCCGGGTCCGCGCTCCTGGCCTGGGATGACGCCGCGGCTGAGTTCCGGATGCTCCTTGATATCTACGGTGACGTGCCGGTCAGCGGTATCGCGGTGGACAGGGATGGCGAGATCTGGGTGACCACGGGTGGTGAGGGAGTGTACGCGCTACTGTTCCAGGGCGAGGCTGCCGAGTGGCAGCACTTCACCGGGCGGGACGGGATACCCAGCAACACGTACGGCCCGCACGCCGTCTTGATCGACGGGGACGGCGTCGTCTGGCTGGGAGGCGCGGATGGGGGTCTGGGGCGATACGGCCCCTAAGGGCTCCCGTTAGCCGGCGCGGCCGTCGGTCACCATTCTTACGAGGCCAGGTTTGTGATAGGGATGGCGCTCCCGTCGGCGGTGTTCGAACTGATGACGGTGCAGGGTTGAGGACGCAAATCTTGCAGCGCCGGAGTGATCATGTTTGGTCCGGGAGCGGTCGACGGGCTGGTGCGCCGGCTCCGTGACCCGGCGCACCAGCGGCCGCCCGTGCTACTGGTCGATGCGGACTTGCTCGCCGTCCTCGTCCGTGCGGAGAACGTACTCCTCCCCCTCGGCGAGGATGAGCACCTGCCAGCCCGGCGTGATCACCTGGGCGCACACCTCGTCCGGCTCCCCTAGACCCAAGCAAGCGTCGGGCCAGTCGGCCGTATGGGCATCCACCACCTCCATGTCCTCCACGGCAATGCCCGTCTCTTCGCTGAGGGCTTCTTTGGCGGCCTCCTCCACTTCATCCGGCAAGTCCGCCAACTCCTCCGGCTCCGGTTCTTCTGGCAAGGGCCCCTCCTCCGGCAACGGCTCCTCGGCCACCGGTGTCTCCTCCGGCACTGGCTCGCACGCGCTCAGTGCCAGTGCCAGGGCCAATGCCAGCACGGCAACAACCATGATCCTGGTCCCGACCCGATTCATCCTCATTACTTCCAGTTACTCCTTCATCATCTGATGCTCAGTGACACTGCGCCCTCTCATCCTCTTGGAACGAGCTCGGGCGAAACGTATGCTGTGGAAGCGTCAAGCCGCAATCCGACACGGGCAATCTCTGCCTCCTGTACGGCGGAGAAGCGCTCATCCGCGCGTTCTAGACCTAATGTGAGCGAGTCCTTCCGGGCCGCGCTCCGAGAACGATGTGGCCGACTCTGTCTGTGCTTCCCGCTTAAGCCGGCGTCAAAGTGGCCCACCTGCGACCATGCTGCCATCAGCAGGCCGGCGCCAGTCGATACTCGTCTCGATGATATCACACCACCTCCCACGAACAGCCATGCCCGCCAACACGCGCCCCAAGCGTACCATGGGAATCGAGCCCCAACATACGGGCTGGGTTGGCGGCGGGGTTGGGTTGCGTTTAAGATAGTTGGGATTGCGTTGGGTGGTCCCCCGGGGAAGGCCGTCGTGAAGCACCAGCTCCCTGCCGCTGGGGGCCCCGTCACGACGGGTCGCGGGACTTGCGGTTGGTTGGTAGGCTGAGAACAGGGGCCGTCAGGCTGAGCGTGGATGCAGCTGGCCGGGCCGGTGTCCTGCCGCAGCCTGAGGATCCCCTACGCCGGCTCCACCCGGGTTCGCGACGGGAGCTGGTCCGCTCTACTGGGGCTTCCGGGACGGCCAGCCGAGCCCGATCCGACCACGCTCGATCTCTATGTTGAGCACCTCCACCTCGATGACGTCGCCCACCTGGAGCGCCTGCCCGGCCGGGATCTGGCTGCGGTGGAGCAGTCCGTCGTGTTTGACGCCGATGTCGACGAAGGCACCGAAGTCGACCACGTTTCGGATGGTGCCCTTCAGCCGCTGGTGGGGCCGGAGGTCCTCCATCGTCAGGACGTCGCTGCGCAGGATGGGGGCCGGCAGGTCCTCCCGTGGGTCGCGTCCCGGGCGCACCAGCTGGGCGATGATGTCGTGGAGGGTCGGCAATCCTACGTCGAGCTCCCCGGCCAACTCGTCCAGGGGGAACTCCTCAAGGAGAGCGATGAGTGGTTCAGGGCGCTCGGCGGGTGGGGTATGGATGGTCAGCCCGGCCAGGGCGAGCACCGCCTCGGCTACGGCGTAGCTCTCCGGGTGGATGGCGCTGGCATCGAGGGGCTGGACACCGCCGCGGATGCGCAGGAAGCCCGCGGCTTGCTCGAAGGTCTTCGGTCCGATGCCTCGCACAGCCTTGAGGGCCTCACGGGTGGGGAAGGGCCCGTGGGCGTCCCGATGGGCCACGATCCGATCCGCCAGAGTGGGGCCTATGCCGGCCACGTGGGCCAGGAGGGCGGCCGAGGCCGTGTTGAGCGCCACCCCGACCCGGTTAACCACGCTCTCGACCACCTGGACCAGGGTTTCCTCCAGTTCGGTCTGGTTGAGGTCGTGCTGATACATCCCCACGCCTAGCGACTTTGGGTCGATCTTCACCAGCTCCGCGAGGGGATCCTGGGCGCGGCGGGCGATGGAGACGGCCCCCCGGAGGCTGACATCGAGATGGGGGAGCTCTGCTGCGGCCAGGGGGCTGGCGCTGTAGACGCTGGCACCGGTCTCGTCGACCATGAGATAGCGCAGGGCGTCCACCTCGCGGATCAGCTCAGCGGCCAGCCGTTCCGTCTCCCGCGAGGCGGTGCCGTTGCCGATTACCAGCAGCGTGACGCCGTACCGCTCCACCAGGGCCTTAAGGCGCTGCAGGGCATCATCCCAGCGGGCCTGGGGCTCGTGGGGGTAGATGGTCTCGGTGGCGACGGCCCGCCCCGACCCATCGACCACAGCCACCTTGCAGCCGGTGCGGAAGCCGGGATCGATGCCCAGCACGGTCTGCGCCGGGAGCGGCGGCTGGCTCAGCAGCGCCGCGACGTTGTCGGCGAAGACGCGGATGGCGTGCGCCTGGGCCCGCCCCGTGAGGTTGCGGCGCACGTCGCGTTCGATGGCGGGCAGAAGGAGCCGCTCGGCGGCGTCCTCCGCGGACAGCAGGAGCTGCTCGTGAAAGGGTGAGCGGTGATCCGGCCGGAAGGTCGACCCGACCCCCTGGCGCCAGTCGCGGTCGGCTACCTCCACCCGCACTCGGAGCATGCCCTCCGCGTCGCCGCGATCGATGGCCAGGATCTGGTGAGGCTGCAGGCGGGGGACCTTCCCCTTGAAGTCGTAGTAGATTCGGTAGGTGTCCTCAGCGTCATCCTCCTGCTCCCTGTCCTTCCTCTCCGCCTGGAGGACGCTCCAGCGGAGGGCCCGGTCCCGGGTGGCCTGGCGCACGGTGGGATGATCGCTGATGGTCTGGGCGACAATGTCCCGGGCGCCGGCCAGCGCCTCATCGACGGTCGTCACCTCGTCGTTGAGGAAGGGCGCGACGAGCTCCTCGAGGCTGTCCCTGCTGTCGACCTGGGCCAGGATCAGGTCTGCCAGGGGTTGGAGGCCCTTGTCACGAGCTATGTCGGCGCGCGTCTTCCGCTTCGGCTTGTAGGGCCGATAGAGGTCCTCGAGGACGGTCAAGGAGTCGGCGGCAAGCAGCTGCTGGTGGAGCTCGGGCGTCATGTGGCCCTGGCGCTCGATCTGCGCGATTACGGTGCGGCGCCGATCGTCCAGGGCCCGGAGGGCTTCGAGCGACTTCTTAATGTCGCGCAGTTGCTCCTCGTCGAGGCCGCCCGTGCGCTCCTTGCGGTAGCGGGCGATGAAGGGGAGCGTGTTCCCTTCGTCGAAGAGGGCGATGGCGGCCGCGGCTTGTTCGGGGTGGATCTCTAGGTCGGCGGCGATCTGTCGGGCATGGTCCATAGGGTGTCTCTCGTGGGTGTCGCCTTGGTTGTTGGCTTGATCGGGGGTGAAGATAGCACCGAAGAGGCCGCGCGTCAAGTGGGCGGCGCGGGGGGCGGTGTTCTTCGGGGGCGCCTGGCGGTGGCTGGGGTGAGCTGCCGGCGGCAGAAGGCAGATTACAGACCCGACCGAGCTGGCGCTCCTACTGAGAAAGCGCATTCGCTGTGTGAGAGTTATATCGTATGTGAAGATGACCATGCCTGTGATGAAGGCCCCCGGACCCTAGCCCTCTCCCCCTCGGGGGAGAGGGAAAACGGCGACAAGTTCAGCCTCTATTCCCGTCTCACCGAGGGGGAGAGGGAAAAACGGCGGCAAGTTCAGCTCCTATTCCCGTCTGCCCCGGGGCAGCCATCAACAGATCGGGATGGACTGGCAGAAGTCCGGCAGCGCAGCCCCGGTGGCTCGAGGCGGTTTCTTCCCGTTCAGGGTGGTGTGCGGCTTGAGGCTCGCTGCTCCAGCTTGGCAGGCTGGACACCATGGGTATTCTCGGAATGACGGGTGGAAGGTTTCCTGCATTCGGAGTGGTGCGCGCCGGCCTGGAAGGGTCGGTGGAGGGGTCGAGACTTGGTCCAACGCTAGCTGTCCCCCGGGGTCTATCTGTGTCACAGGCAGTCGAAGTGGTTGCCAAAGGGAGTGTCTAGCGGTTCCGACTGCGATGGGCGTGCAGGGGAGACGGGATGACGTTGACATAGCCCAGGATAACTCTACAATTGGGCTGGCCCCCACGGATTGTGGGCAGGCGGCGCCGTGAGGCCCCGTGCCCGGCCACCGTCGGGGCCGCTGTAGACGGCGAGTCGGTCTGTGAGGATGGAGCGTCGGTCGGCGCCGGGTTCGTCTTTAGTGGGGGCGATCCGCCCTCGTTAGATCAGCATATGGAGGTTGTGTGACGGGTTACGGTGTGGGGAGGAACGACCCGTGCCCCTGTGGCAGCGGCAAGAAGTACAAGTACTGCTGCCTCCGGAAGGATCAGCGTCGAAGGCGGGGAGGGACCGAGGTTTCGGCTTCGGGTGCGTCTCAAAAGCGCTCGGTTGGAGGCCTCTTGGAGCAAGCAGAGTTCCCGACCCGGCAGGTGGGTGGCGGACGCGGCGAAGAAGCGCGGGCCTCGCAGGAGCAAGGGGAGTGGCTGGAGCGCATGGCGGCAGAACTCATTGCAGAGCAACAGATCGACGCGGCGATGGAGATGCTGGAGGAGCGCCGAGACGCATTTGATGAGATGGTCGCGGACCCAATCAAGATGATGGATCGGGCGATGGGTCTCTTCTCCGGCGATCTTTTCTCCGACTTCCGGATCAGTCCCGATGCGCTGCAGCAAGCCTTCGATGCGGTGGGTTATCCCCGGTCGGGCGGCCAGGGGTTCTCGGACGAGGATATCGAGATCTTGGCGGCCATCGCTATCCATCTGGCCGGCGATGAAGAGGCGCGAGCTGATGCCGCGCGCTCGTTGCTAGCGCTGTTACCCGGTCTCGTCGACGCCGGGCGTCTCAAGGACGGCTGGTTGGTGCAGCACTCTGCCTACTGCCTGGTGGAGGTGCCCGAGTGGAATAGCCCCTTGATGTCTGTCATGGTCCAGTTAGCCTACGCGGCATGGCAGCAGGACATGCAGGAGAAGCGGGAGTCGATGCTGGCGGAGCTGGGTGTTGATGTGTCGGCGCTCCGTACGGCTGATCCCGACGAGATCCGCGCGCTGAGACTGGATGTGGAGCGGGACCCGGAGAAACTGGCACGCGCGGAGCGGTTTTACGCGGAGCACCCCACGCTCCAGGCCAGTGCGGAGAGGTGGATGATGCAGGTCGGAAGCGAAGTGCTGAAGCTGCTAAAGAGAGACGAGGCCCAGGGGCTCCTGCTCTCGCCCCAGGAGATGGAACCCTATTTGAGCGATTTTGTAGAGCGAATGGAGGCCATGCAAGAACGTTTCGGCAATCCGTATGGGGCAGGAGGTAGCGCCGATTCAGAGATGCTTCAGGCAGCGAGGGCCAGCATTAGGGTCGTTGCGCGGGAGATGACCGCGAGCATCTTCAGCTCTGAGCGGGTCAACAAGCTGATTGAGGCTATGAAGGAGTACGCTCATGGCCTGGACTGTCGCGGAGATGATGATGAGGCTCGTTGGGTGAGAAAGGCCCTGGCGATTGTCGAACTCGACATGGATCTGTCCGAGAACCCGGTTCTACTCGCCATATCCTACGGCTCGGTGCGGGAGGCTCTCGGCCCACCGCCGGGGGAGGCCACGGGAAGTCGGGATGCGTGACGCGCTGGCAAGGGGGACGGACCGGGTAGTTGTGGGTGCTGTTGCGATCATGCGGCACTCAGGGACGGGGGCTTCCACCAGGAAGGCCAGGGATGGGCGGTAGAGGACCCGAGACGTGACTGCCCTGGCGAGGAGGTTGTTGTGGGGCGCTTCGCGGAGATTGGGCCCAAACTCGTGGGTTTCGTAGCTTGCCTCGCAAGCTTATCTGTCAGCACCCACAGTTGTCCTCACAGGACCAAGGAATAAGCTCAAGGAGAACATATGAGCCTGGTGGAAGCTCGGAATCTGGTCAAGCGGTACACGGCAGACGGTCCCAAGGCCGTGGACAACGTATCCTTCGAGATCCGCGACGGGGAGATCTTCAGCCTGCTGGGGCCGAACGGGGCGGGCAAGACGACGACGATCTCGATGCTCAGCACGCTGATCAGACCTACCGCGGGGACAGCCCTGGTCAACGGGTACGACATTCGCACCGAGCCCATGGCCGTGCGGCGCAGCATCGGCGTGGTGCCCCAGGACCTGGCCCTGTACGGGAAGCTCTCGGGCCGCGAGAACCTCCGTTTCTGGGGTGAGATGCGCGGGCTCGGTGGCCCCGCCCTGTGGGAGGAGATCGACGAGAAGCTGGCGCTGATGGATCTGACTGACCGTGCCGGCGATCGGGCAGAGACATACTCGGGAGGGATGAAGCGACGGCTCAATCTGGCCATCGGCATGCTCGGGAATCCGCCGCTGATGATGCTGGATGAGCCCACGGTCGGGATCGACCCGCAGAGCCGCCGCCATATCCTCGATTACGTCAGGGAGCTGAACCGAGCCGGCGCCGGGACTCTGTATACCACGCACTATATGGAAGAGGCGCAGGAGTTGAGCGACCGCATCGGGATTATCGATCGCGGGACCCTGATCGCGCTGGGAACGCTGCAGGAGTTGACCCAGATGGTGGGCGAGCACGAAATGCTGCGACTGCAGCTCTACCAGCCCGAGGCTGGACAGGCGCTGGTGGACGGAGTGCGGGGGCTCGAGGGTATGCACCAGGCCAGCGCCGCTGACGGTGAGGTCGTGCTGAGCGTTGCAGCGGTGGAGACCACGCTTCCTCAGGTGCTGACGAAGGCCGCCGATCTCGGGTTGAGCATTCGGAATGTGGAGATTCGGGAGCCGAACCTGGAGACGGTATTCCTCCATCTCACGGGGCGGGCGCTGAGGGACTAGGAGGATGCGATGCCCAAGGTCGTGACGCTGGCCCTGAAAGAGGTGAAGCTGTCTGTCCGTGATGTGGGTGCCATGGTGACGATGTTGGTCACCCCTTTGGTGTTGACCATGGCCATCGCAGCGGCCTTCGGGACGGGCACCGGTGGGCTTTCCAACGTCCCGCTGCTGGTGTTGAACCAGGATGATGGGCAGATGTCCCGGTTCGTATGGGAGGCGCTGACGGCCCAGAACGTGGAGGATCTCCTGGCGGCCGAGATGGTCTACGACGAAGCGGATGCGCGGGCCCGGGTGGAGGGGGATGCTGCGGCGGCCCTGGTGATCATCCCGCGAGGGTTCAGCGACCGGGTGGTACCCGTTGTGGGCCGGGTGCGGGAGGTGCTGGGCATCGATCTTCTCAGCCTGGACGCGGAGAGCGCAGAGGCCCTACCCGAGGAGGTGCAGGAGGAGATCGGCCGGCTGGTCCTGGAGTCCCGGGAGCCGGACGCGGACGCGGTGGTGGTGGAGATCTACGCGAGTCCGAACTGGCGGATCAGCGCAGGGGTCGTCAGGGGTATCGTGACCCAGGTGCTGGAGCAGATGAGCATGACGGCGCAGGGCACCACCATCATTATCGAGG
Source organism: Thermoflexales bacterium (assembly GCA_007123205.1). GTDB lineage: Bacteria > Chloroflexota > Anaerolineae > B4-G1 > B4-G1 > SKLM01. Next base: position 6,047 of record SKLM01000069.1, on the reverse strand, counting down.
AGTTGATCGCGCGGGGGGCGCCGGGGCCCGAGGCCGGGGAGGGCGGCGCGGAATGGTTCCCGGGGGTGGCGGACGGCGGCTTCGAGAGTCTTGCCGACAGGGAGCTGCCGGTGCGCGTGGAGATTGTCTCCCCGACCGGACGGGGTTTCCGGTGGCTGGACTACTCGGCCACGAGCATGGCGATCCTGTTCTTGATGTTCGCGGTCACGGCGGGAGGACGGACACTGTTGGCCGAGCGACAGGCAGGGACCCTTTCCCGGCTACTGGTCTCTCCGACGCCAGCGGTGGCGATTCTGGCGGGCAAGATGGGTGGCATCGTCGTGACCGGCCTGATGCAGGTCTTGGTGCTGTGGGGCGCGACGACGCTCGTCGGATCCTACTGGGGTGCTCCGCTGGGCGTGGTTGCCGCCATTGTGGTCCTGGTGTTGTGCGCCAGCGGGGTGGGCGCGTTGATCTCGGCGTGGGCTCAGGACGTCGGTCAGGCTGGGACCATTGGAACTGCCGTGACGCTGGTGGGGTCGGCGGTGTCCGGGACTTTCTTCCCGCGGTGGAACCTCCCGGCTTGGGTGCAGAATCTCAGCCTGGCCACGCCCAATGCCTGGGGCATCGAGATCTTCAGCGCGCTACAGATGGGCCGGGGGTTGGATGGGATCCTCCCCCTTCTGGGAGGTGCCCTCGGCCTGACCATCCTCTACTACGTCGTGGCCCTGATCGGCTTCCGTCGTCAGTTCGCATAGGGGTGCCAGATGATGCGGAGATTAGTGGCTATGGTGCGGAACGAGTTCCGACAGGAGTTCGTCAGTCCCGTCTCGGTCTTCTTCTTCCTGATCCTGCCTCTGCTGTTTACCGCGGCGGTGGCCGCCGGGTTGGGCGGCCTGTCGGAGAACGGAGAGCGTCCTGAGGAGTTTCGGGCCGAGCTCTACGTGGAGAGTCGGGATGAAGGCCCGTTGGTGGTGGCGTTCTTGCAGGCGTTGCAGGAGGCGAATCTGACCGTCCAGGTGGTGGAGGCGCTGCCCGAGGATACTTTTGGCCTCGAGGTTCCGGCAGACTTCTCGGCCCGACTGCGGCGTGGCGAACATGTCACCGTGCTCCTGCACACGTTGCCGGCGAGAAGCGCCAGCCAGGCCGTGGAGCAGTACGTGAATGCCGCTGCCGGGCGGCTGGCTGGGGCAGTGCGGATCGCGCAGTCAGGACAGTCCAGGGCCCAGGACGCGGGGATCGCGGTGGGAGCGGAGGAGGACAGCGCATTCTTCGACGACGTCCTCAGGCGAACACTGGAGGCGACGCAGAATCCGCCGGCGGTGGCGGAGGTGCGCTGGCCGGAGGCGGTCGAGCTGGCGGGCACACCGGGTACAGGGGCGACTGGGGTTGAGCAGGCCTCGGCGGGGCAGATGGTCACCTGGGTTCAGATCACGCTGTTGGGGGCGGCCCAGGTGCTCGTCGATGAGCGAGAGCGCGGCACACTGAGAAGGCTGCTGGTCACCCCAGCCACTCGAGCGACGATCCTGGGTGGTAAGCTGTTGGCCCGGATGTGCCTGGGTCTGGTCCAGATAGCGCTGCTGCTGGGGGGCGGAGCGTTGATCTTCGGGGTCAAGTGGGGTGAGCAGCCGCTGGCGACGGCGCTGGTATCGGTGGCGTTTGCCATAGCCACTGTGGGCCTGGGCTTGCTGATCGCGACGTTCGTACGCACGCGTGGGCAGGCTAACAGCGTCGTGGTGGGTGGGGCGATGGCCTTGGCCGCGCTGGGCGGGGCGTGGTATCCACTGGAGGTCACGCCGCTTGTCTATCGTCAGGCGGTCAGGGTGCTCCCGTCCACGTGGGCCATGCGAGCCTATACCGATCTTCTGGCCCGAGGGGCGACGGTTGCCGATGTACTGCCATACGCAGGGATTCTGCTGGGGTTCGGGGTGGTCTTCACGGCAATAGGGATGTGGCGCTTCCAGGCATATGAGTGAGAGGGGTATCGTGGCGGCCCGCCGCGCCCGGGAAGGGTGGCACGGAGGTAGGGATAGATGACTCCACTGGTTGGCATATTTCTCATCCTCGTCGGATTGGCGAGCATATTCGCGAAGGATCTACTCTGGGAGATCACTGTGTTCAGTAATCAGCTGAAAGGGATCAGGTCGGAGCGCACGGAGTGGTGGGATACCTGGACGACGGTGGGCGGTGTCTTCTTCATCGTGATCGGCCTGGTTGCCCTGTTCGCAGCCTAGATCCGTACTCTGAATGGCGGCGGACTGACGTCTGGAACTGTCGCTGGGCGTTGCTGGCCTCACGTGCTCACCTGTTTGAGACTCCCGGGCATCGCAACAGGTGGTCTCTACGTCGTTTCCACCCGGGGATGATGCTTTGGCTTTCCGGGGCAGGCATGCTACAATACGCGCCCGTGACAGAAGCAACCATCAACGTGAGGGGGTAAGGAGATATGCGAGTCCTATCCTACGCCGCCGGACGGTGCGTGGCCTGTCGGACCTGTGAGGAGGTCTGCCCGGAGACCTTTTTCGACGAAACGAGCCAGGATAAGTCGCGTATTCGGATCCACGAGGGTCGGGAAACGCACCGGGCCGAGTTCTGCAACCAGTGCGGTGAGTGCATCGACGTCTGTCCCACGAAGGCCCTCGCTCGGAGTCGAAGGGGTGTGGTCCGCCTCGAGGATCCGCTGTGTGTGGGCTGTCTGTCGTGTGTCGGCTTCTGCCCGTACGCGGTGATGTTCTGGCATTCCGACGAGGTGGTGCCGTTCAAGTGCATCGCGTGCGGTGCCTGTGCCCGAGAGTGTCCAGAAGAGGCGCTGGAGATCGTCGATGTCGAGGAGCCTCTGCCTCTGGGAGCCTAAGGAGTTGGTGGGGTCATGACCGGCCGCCGGCTTTGGGTGCGGCACGCTGTTGGGGTTTGAGTACCCCGGTAGGTGATCCGTCCAAGTGGTGATTTCCGGGCTGATCATGGGCATTCAAGAATCGCATGGACGCCGAGATGATTCCGATCTTGATGAGCCGGAACTGAGCTGAAAGGAGATAGTTTACCAGATGTCGATATCGAAGAAGGCTGAGACGCCCCGTCGGGTCCTAGCCGAGTTCTCGTATGAACGGGCGGCAGCGGAGCGAGGCTATACCGGCCAGACACTCTATGTCAACGTGGGCGATGGGACGATCGAGTCTCGACCGGTTACCGAGACGATGAAGGAGCAGTTCATCGGCGGGCGTGGCTTTGGGCTGTACCGTCTGTGGGGCGGCGTGGAGGACGACACCCGCTGGGATGACCCGGAGAACGAGATCGTCATCTCCTCCGGCCCGTGCGGTGGCATCACGCAGTATCCGGGCTCGGGCAAGTCGATCGTGGTGTCGATTTCGCCGCTGACCGATATCCCGGTGGATAGCAACGTGGGCGGCCACTTCGGGCCGTTGCTGAAGTTCGCAGGCTGGGATGCCCTTGAGATCCAGGGGAAAGCGGAGCGCGACGTCATCGTCGTCATTGACGGCCGCTCGGGTCGGGTCACCGTCGAGGAGGCGGTCGAGGTACCGGTGGATACGCATCTGGTGGGTCATTGGCTGATCGACCAGATGGCGGAGAGCGACGAGGATCGCTACTACATGTCGGTCGTCGCCGCGGGGACCGGTTCGGAGAACAGCCGCTTCGGCTGTCTGAATTTCAGCTTCTACGACCGACACCGCGAGGCGCCCCGGTTCAAGCAGGCGGGGCGTGGCGGCATCGGCACCGTCTTCCGCGACAAGGGCATCAGGGCGGTGGTGGTGAAGAGTGGCCCGGTGAGCGGCGATTCGAACCAGCCGGCAGATAGGGCCCGGATCTCGAAGGTCGGTTCGCAGCTGCACCGAGAGATCTTCGAGTACGACGATGAGCAGAATCAGATGCGGAAGGGTGGCACGACGTATCTGGTCAGTATTATGAACGACTATGACTTGCTGCCCGTCCACAACTTCCGGTATGGGAGCCACCCAGAGGCGAAGAAGATCGCGGGCGACGTGTGGCAGGACCTGTTCACGCAAGGGATCCCCGATGGGTGTTGGTACGGCTGCACGATGGCGTGTTCCCACGCCGTGGATCAGTATGAGGTGCGCACCGGGCCGTATCAGGGCGAACGAGTCATCGTCGATGGCCCGGAGTACGAAACCATCGCGGGCGTGGGCTCCTGCTGCGGGATTTTTGAGCCCTGGGCGATTCTAGAGATCAACTTCTACTGCGACACGTATGGGCTCGATACCATCTCCTTTGGTACGGCGATGGGGTTCGTTATGGAGTGTTACGAGGCGGGGGTGCTCGACCAGGAGAAGACGGGTGGCCTGGAGCTTAGCTTCGGCAATGCGGAGGCCGCCATCGAGGTGCTCCATCAGGTGGCCCGCGGCGAAGGGTTTGGGAGCATCTTTGGTCAGGGCGCACACCGCATGAAGGACTTCTTCGTCGAGGAGTTCGGGGCGGATCGGGACTTCGTCGAGGACATCGCGATGGAGAACAAGGGGTTGGAGTACTCGGAGTACGTGACGAAGGAGTCCCTGGCGCAGCAGGGTGGGTACGGAATGACCAACAAGGGCCCGCAGCACGACGAGGCCTGGTTGATCTTTATGGATCAGATCAGCAATCTGTTGCCGACGTTCGAGGATAAGGCGGAGGCGCTTCATTACTTCCCTATGTTCCGGACCTGGTTCGGACTTTGCGGCTTCTGCAAGTTGCCGTGGAACGACGTGGTCCCGCCGGAGAATGCCGAGACCGACGAGCCGCAGAAGATCCCCTCCCATGTGCAGAACTACGTGGAGCTCTTCTCTGGCGTGACAGGTCGAGAGGTCACCGAGGACGACCTGATCGAGCAGTCGGAGACGGTGTACAACTTCCAGCGGGTGTTCAACATCCGGCTGGGGAAGGGGCTGCGAGAGCACGACGCGGTCCCCTATCGCTCGATGGGGCCGGTGACCGTCGAGGAGTACGAGTCGCGCGCCGAACGGTACGACAAGCAGCTACGGGAAGACCTGAGTGTCGATCCTCAGGGGATGGGGACGCAGGAGAAGCTGGCCGCGCTGCGGGCGCACCGGGAGCAGCAGTACGAGAAGTTGCTCGACGCCGTGTACGAGCGGCGGGGATGGACGCCGCGCGGGGTGCCCACGCCGAAGAAGCTCGAGAGCCTGGGCATCGATTTCCCCGAGGTGATCGCCATCGTGGAGCGATTCCTGTAGTGCGCGGCCGGCTACGACGGCGAGGCGGGGCGCGAGGGTGGCAGCGGTCGGTGACGGCAGGGAGGCTCGGACTATGATCCGCGTCAACAAGCGCACCGAGGTGGCGTGGGAGGAAGGGATCACGGTGACCGATCTGCTGGAGAAGCTGAACTACACCTATCCGCATATCATCGTCAAGGTCAACGGCGAGCTCGTGCGGAGGCACGCCTATGACACGTTCACGATCCCCGACGGGGCCGACGTGCGCGTCATCCACCTCATCGCTGGAGGCTGACCTGGATCCGGGCCGGAGACTTGCGGGGCTGGCCGATCGGATGGACGCGGCTGGCATGGACGCGGCGCTGTTGCTCCACCCGCGCGATGTGCTGTACTACGCCGGTACTGCGCGCCCGGCCAGCCTGCTGGTGGTGCCCGAAGGTCAGCCTTCCGGCCCGGGGGCGGCGGAGTTCGCAGGGGAGACGATACTCTTCGTGCGGCGTGGGACGAGATACGTGCTCCGAGAGGCCTGGGTGGAGCGCGTGGAATCGATGGACGGATTCTCCACCATTGCGGGAGCGCTCGGCGAGGTGAGGCCGGCGGGTGGGGTCCTGGGCATAGAGCTGGATGTCACTCCAGGGGGCCTTGTCGGCCGGCTAAGGGAGTCGTTGGCCGGCTGGGAGCTGGTCGATGTCTCACCCCACGTGCTGGATCAGCGCGCGGTGAAGGACGAGGAGGAGCTGGCTGCGACCAGGCGTGCGGCCGCGACCGCTGACGCAGGCCACCGGCGAGTACCCGCGGTGGCAGCCCTGGGGATGAGCGAGCTGGAGTTAGCGGCAGAGATCGAGCAAGCCATGCGCTTGGTCGGGCACGAGGGATACCAACCTCTGC
>SKLM01000294.1 GCA_007123205.1 Thermoflexales bacterium | reverse complement strand
GATTGGACGGAACCCAGCTCCCCTCGTTGTTTGAGGGCAGGGCCCAGAAGACAGCGGAGGGAACGCGGGCTGAGGCTGTTCCGGCAGAGGGGGGTCTACACCGAATGCGAAAGGGAGGTACGGACGATGGATCGGCGCAAAGGACCGCTGATCGTGACAGCCGTGGTGGTATTGGCACTGGCGCTGGCCGTGAGTGCGTGCGAGCCGGCGTCGCCGGAAGATCCCACCGACGCACCGCCTGAGGTCGAGCAGGCCGCGATGATGGAACTCAGCAACCAGACGGGGATCCCGATGGAAGGGATGGATGTGGTGGGTGCTCAGTGGACGGAATGGCCGGACGCCTGTCTGGGACTGCCCGAGCCGGATGAGCAGTGCGCAGAGGTGCTCACACCGGGTTGGGAGTTGACGATTGAGGCAGAGGGCCAGGTCTATGTCGTGAGGACAGACGATCTGGGAACCATCATACGCGTCGAGTAGTAGAATTAGTCGGCACTGGCGCAGCGCTGAGATAGCCCGGCGGGCCAGGCCCGACATCAGTTCCGGACTTGGGGGAGGCAGGGCGGCTTTCTAAGGCCGCTCTACCTCTCTGCGAATCTGCGAAAGCCGGAGCCCGCGACGTGAACCCAGCCCTCCCACCAGCTTCTTGGCGCCGGCTGGAGCAGGGCGGACCCCGCTCTACCGCTCCCGCAACTTCCCCTCCTCCTTGCGGCGCTCGATAATCTCCTCAGCGATGTCGTCCGCCACGACGGCGTAGTGGTCGAACTCCAGGGTGAACGTGCCGCGCCCCTTGGTGAGACTGCGCAGGTCCGTGGCGTAGCCCCGGGCTTCCGCCAGGGGGACCTCGCCCCGGATGTTGCGCATCTCGCCCCGCACCCGGATGTCACTGACACTGCCGCGGCGCCGCCCGACGTCGGCCACGACCGCACCGAGCTGTTCCTCGATCACGTTGATATCGAGCTCCATCACCGGCTCGAGGAGGGCCGGTGACGCCTGACCGACGGCGCGCTGGACGGCCATCGAACCGGCGATCTCGAAGTCCATCGCGGCCGAGTCGACCTCGTGGATCTTCCCGTCGAGAAGCGTTACCTTGACATCGGTGACCGGGTAGCCGGCGATGATCCCCTTCTCCAGCGCCCCGCGGACGCCCAGTTCGACGGGGCGGAGGAACTCCGTGGGGATGTCCGCGGCCGAGGCCTCGTTCTCGAAGACCACGCCCTCGCCGCGCTCCAGCGGCTCCACTCGCAGCTCGACCTCGGCGAAATGGCCGTGGCCCCCGGTCTGCTTCCGGTACGTGGTGACCGTCTCCGCCGGCCGGCGGATCGTCTCGCGGTAGGCGACCTCGGGCGGGCTGGTCTGCGGCGTGAGCCCGAACTCCCGCTGCAGCCGGTCGACGGCGATCTCCAGATGGAGCTCACCCATCCCGGCCAGAGTCTCCTCGCTGGTCTCGGGGTCGTAGCCGTGCTCCAAGGTCGGATCCTCTTCGGCAAGACGTCGGACCGCCTCGCGCAGCTTCTCCCGCTGCTCGTTGGAGGGCGGCTTCAACGCCACCTTGATGACCGGATCCGGGAACTCGAAAGTCTCCAGGATGATCGGCTGCTCTGGATCGCAGAGCGTGTCGCCGGTGACGGCCGACTGGGGGCCGACCAGGGCCACGACGTCGCTGGCTGCCATACGATCGACCTGCTCTCGCTTGTTGCCGTGGAGGAAGTAGATGCGCCCTATGCGCTCCATCTCCTCGGTCCGCGGGTTGTAGACGCGGTCTCCGACACCCATCTGACCGGAGAAGACGCGCACCCAGGTCAGGTGTCCCACGTGGGGATCGGTCACGATCTTGAAGGCGGACGCGCAGAACGGCGCGTCGGGATCGTCGGGCCGCTCGATGATCTGATCCCCGTCCCCGGGCACGGCGCCCAGGATCGGTCTCAAGTCGGTTGGCCCTGGCAAGTAGTCGACCACGGCGTCCAGCAAGGGCTGCATACCGATGCGCTCCCGAGAGGCCCCACAGAGGACCGGGACCAGCTCGCTTTCGATGACGGCGTGGCGCAGGGCGGCTTTGAGGGTGGCCACGTCGGGCTCCTCGCCCTCGAGCCAGCGCTCCAGCAGCCTATCGTCGGTCTCGCAGATGGCCTCGACCAGGCGGGCCCGCGCGGTGGCCGCGCGCTCCGACATAGGAGCCGGGATCGGTTCAATGGCTGGGTCTTCTTCGCCCTGGTGCCAGATGCAGGCGCGTTCCTCGAGGAGGTCAATCACGCCGCGGAAATCCTCCTCCTGGCCCACAGGAAGCTGCACCGGGATGGCCTTGTGGCTCAACCGCTGGCCGGCCTCTTCAAGGACGCGCTCGAAGCTGGCCCCACGCCGGTCCAGCTTGTTGATGAAGAGTACGCGCGGCAGATTGTCCCGGTTGGCGTGCATCCAAACCGTCTCGGTCTGAGGTTCCACGCCCCCGACGCCGCAGAGGACGACGACGCCGCCGTCGATGACGCGCATGGAGCGGACCACCTCGGCGGTGAAGTCGATGTGGCCCGGGGTGTCGATCAGGTTGATGCGGTGCCCGCGCCAGTGGAAGGCGGTCGCCGCGGCCATGATGGTGATGCCGCGCTCGCGCTCCTGCTCCATGAAGTCGAGCTGGGTGTCGCCCTCGTCGATCTGACCGGCGCGGTGGATGCGTCCCGCGTAGTAGAGGAACGCCTCCGACGTGGTGGTCTTGCCGGCGTCCACGTGGGCAAATATGCCAATAATGCGTACCCTTTGCCTGGGTTCAGTGGTCCTAGCCATCGTCTTCCTCACTCACCAGTAGAGAATAGCATGTGCTTTCCATTGATGCCATTCGTTCCGTCTGACGCGAAGAACCCCGCAACGATCGCGGGGCTCCTTCTCAGGGAAAGGGACCGGGAGAAATCCTGGCACCTATCCCGCAATAATCTGTAAGACATGAGACCACGAATTGGTGGAATTGTCAAGTTGACGCTGGCCTCGGCACGGCGCGCGGGGCTCCCTTACGCTGTGTCAACCAATACTCTCGGTCAGCGCCCGGACCAGGGCAGCCAGGGCTAGGATCACGCCCAGGCCAAAGGACGCAAGTAGGACCACGTAGACCAGAGCCCGGGGCACGTCGAGCAAGCGGTGGGCGCCGGAGACGAGGAATCCGACGCCCAGGAACAGGTGGCTGATCCGCAGCAGGGACCAGACCCGTTCCTGCGTCTCGGCGAGACCCGTCCAGCGACGCAGGCGAGGACCGAAGAGCCCCGCCAGAATCAGGGCCAGTCCGAGGACCATCCAGCTGAGGCTCAGCCCTGCCTCCCAGCCCAGGATGATGGCCCCCTGGCCGATGGCGAGGAGCGTAGCCAAGGCGGTCATGAGAATGATCATCCTCTTGCGCGATGGGTCCATGGGTGCCTCCTTGCTGTCGTTCTGTGTCAGCCCGGTGCCGTGTAGGTATTGCCGGGCGATCTGCAGCCTGACCCCAGGATGGGCCGCGTTAGTCCTTAGTGCTTCGCCCGAGTATACAATGGCTGCCGAGAGAGGCAAGATGCTGGTCTGCCGGCGGCAATAGGCGGATCACGGAACCATTCGGAGCGGGGAAGGGAGCTCGCAGTGTCTGTGGTGAGGGAAGCGATGGTGCTCGGGATTGGACGGAGGCACGACTCGATGGGCTCTGGGAAGGGGACCTCAAGCACGTCCTTCAGGGTCTCGGTGCCCGGCTGAACTCAACCCTGGAGGAAGATCCGGCAAGACAGGCGATTACCTGCTTCATTGAGAATCGACACGGCAGGCATTATCCCGAGGTCCGATCTCAAGGGTACCAGATGGGCAGGGGGACGATTGAGGGCGGCTGCAAGCGCGTGATCGGTGCGTTGTTGGAGCAAACGGGCAGGACCTGGATGCTGGAGGGAGCACGACGGGTGATCCAAGCGCGGAGTCCTTATCTCCGCGACGCGTGGGACCAATTCTGGCACCCCGCGTCAGCCGCCGCGGCGGACCTGCTCCCGTTGTGTCGCGTGACAACCCGTTAGCGCACGCGACCTGCGACCGTCATTTGACAAGTAGCCCGAGATGTGGTACTATCTGCCGCAATCAAATAGTGTGAAAGACGGCGAACGAGAGGAGTAGGCGTCCAAGGAGGAGTCCAGAGAGTCGGGGGTAGGTGAAAACCCGATCTCCGAGGTGGCCGCCGAATGGGCTCGGGAGTCGCAGGGCGAACTCATTGGCTGGACCAGCCGTGATAGTAGTCTGAGCCGGTTCACCCCCGTTAACGGGTGACGGTATTGGATTCGGAAGGATCCCGTACCTGCTTGAGTGTGAGGCTGGCTGACGACCGCCTGGGAGATTGCTCTCACGGCGGTTTTCGCGTTTTTGGCCTCCGGCCCTTCCCCCAAGTGGTGGGATGGGTCAGAAGGGTGGCACCACGGGTTGCAGGCCCGTCCCTTTATGGGACGGGCTTTTTTCGTTTTATACGCTGGGTTTGCGTGGGGAGGTGACTGTGTATCATCCGACGTTGTATCATCCAACATTGTCCGAGATGGAGATCCTGGCCGGTCAGGGGAATCTCGTTCCCGTCTGGCGTGAGCTGCCCGCTGACCTGGAGACACCGGTCTCGGTGTATCTCAAACTGAGCGGGGGAAGGCGTGGCAGTCAG
>SKLM01000042.1 GCA_007123205.1 Thermoflexales bacterium | reverse complement strand
CGAGAACGCGGACCCCGGCCAACGCCCCCGCTGGGTCTTAGCCGGCCCCCCTCCTGGCGGCTGCACGACCCAACACGCCGCCTACGATCCTGAGAGCTACAAAGTCCTCTGTATCGCTGGTGAAGCGATCCCGGCGGAGGTGGTGGAGCAACTCTGGAAGGCGGAGTTGCTACGGGCGGTGGTAGGGTCGTCGTGACCCGGTCCGTGGCCGAGTCGATCTCGGAGATCCTCAACAGACATCCTGAAGGCCTGACTCAACGGCAGATTCGCCGCGCCGTGATCGAGGAGCACGGCCTGCGCTGCATGCCCCCCGAGGTGCGCCAAGCTCTGGAGCGCAACCGTGATCTCTTCGTCCCCCTCAGCGGAGGTATTTGGCGTTCCACGGCCGCGGTCAAGGCGGAGGAGATCGCCCTCAGCTCCGATGACCCAGCCCCCGAACGGGGCGAAGTGGTCAGACCATACCTGGCCGATCTGCCTTTGCTAGACGCGTTCATCGCCTTCGATCTGGAGACCACGGGCCGCAAGCTTGAGCGCGACCGCATCATCCAGATTGCCGCGGTGCGGATTCGCGATGGTGAGCCGGCCCCTGCCGAGGGCCCCGACGGGCAAGAACTGCCAGCCGTGTTCAGCGAGTATGTCGACTTGGCCGGTCGCGAGATCCCCTACGGGCTGAAGGTGAAGCTGGGATTCACAGACCATCCCGAGTGGGAGGAGGAGCTGGCACAGGCCGGGCCGGAAGAAGAGGTACTGAAGCGCTTTCGCGCCTGGGTGGGGGACTTGCCCCTTGTAGCCCACAACGCGCGGTTCGATATGGGCTTCTTGCACCGCGCGGCGGCGAGGGTGAACTGGACCATCGCCAACCCCGTGGTCGACTCGATGGAGCTGGCCTGTCTGGCTCAAGGGGGCAGTGGCTCTCTCCGCTTAGAGGATCTCGCGCGCGCATTGGGCATCGAAGAGGGTCTCCCGGGCGGGAGCCGGGTCGAGGCCTGGGCCCAACGACACGATGTGGATGTGTTCTCGTGGTCCGGGTTTCACAACGCCGTAGTCGATGTTCTGGTGCTGGCGGCGCTGGTCCCACGTCTCGTCAGGAGCGTCTGCGAGCGGACGCAGCGTCACCCTTTGCTGGTCGAATCCTTGATCGGCCTCTTCCCGAGGGCCGCTGTTGTGCTGGACATCTCAGCGCGTGGGAGCGCTGAGGAAGCGGCGGGGCTCTCTTCCCTAGCCGACCATCCGTTGGAGTCGACGGGCGGTTCCTCTGCCCCGCCAGCTCTCCCCTTCGATGCAGGCGGAGTGCGCAGACGATTCGAGCGCATGGTGGATGAGCACCATCTGCGGCGGCGAGAGGCTCAGCTGCAGATGGTGCAGCACGTCGGTCGCGCCCTGCAGGAGGAGCGCTTCCTGGCCGTAGAGGCGCCCACCGGGACAGGAAAGACGTTTGCTTATCTGGCGCCAGCCATCTTATGGGCCAAGACCCAGGGTGAACCGGTGGTCATCTCGACCTACACGCGCCTGCTCCAAGACCAGATGGCCGAGGATCTGGATCGCATGGGGCGATATCTGGGTGTCGCCTTCCGCGCTCAGGTCCTCAAAGGCATGCGGAACTACGTGTGTCTGGCGCGGGCCGAGGCCATCTACGAGCAGACGGAGCTGCTCAGTCTCGATGTAGAGGAGCGGTTTGCTTGGCTGGTGCTGTTGACTTGGCTCTCGGCGACTCGGGACGGTACGCTGGACGACATCACCTACTGGGCCCGCAAGACCTTCCCTGCGTTGGCCCGCCTGTGCCAATCGCTGCAAGCCGAACAGGGAGAATGCCAGCGAGAGCGCTGCCCGGCTGCGGAACGCTGCTTCCACCGTCAGGCCTACCGGAGGGCCCTTGCCGCTGACGTGGTGGTGATGAACCACGCGTTGCTCCTGTCCAAGGAGTGGGGGGAGCAGGGCATCCCGTTCGTCCGCGTCGTGGTCGACGAGGCGCACAACATGGAGGACGCGGCGACCTCCGCTGCCACCGACGAGGTCAGCTGGGGCAGCATCGCCTACCTGGTCAACCGACTGTTGGATCGTCGATCGGGCCACGGCGTGTTGATCAGGGTGCGGGACAAGGTTCACGATGCCCAGGGACAGCGGCTGATCGCCCGGGCTCTTCATCAGCGGAATCTGCTTGCCACACTGGCCGACGATTTCGGGGACCGATTGACCCGCTTCGTGGAACTGAACCGCACGAAAGTGGACCCGCGATACGGAGCCACCCTCGCTCTGCCCGCCGACCCGCGGCGTGCGAATCCTTCCAGCTGGCCGCCGGTCGAGGAGGCGCGCCTACAACTGTCGCGCGCGCTGCGCAGCACGGGCGAAGCGGTCCGCAGTCTCTACGACTGGCTGGGGGAAAACCCGCTTCCGGCATTCCAGGAACAGACGCGGCGAGAACTGTATTTCCTCTCTGAGAAGCTGGCCGAGGAGGCTGGGCTGTTGGAGGATCTGCTTACAGTCGGCTATGCCCGGCTGATCAAGGTGCACTGGATCGAGGTCGAGCGGGCGGGCGAACCGGGAGAGGTGGATGAAGACGACGAGTACACGGGGCCCTATCGTTGGGCGGTCAAACGCGCGCCAGTGCGAGTGGGCCGCTATCTTGCAGCGCAGCTCTACGACGCTTGTCAATCGCTAGTTCTGACCTCGGCCACGCTCCGCACGACCCAGGAAGCTGGATTCGGTTTCCTCCTGGACCGCCTAGGGTTGCTCGAGCGGGTGGACCCCGGCGATGCGGTCTCGCTGCAGCCGGAGTTCGACTACGGGCGCGCGCTCTTCGCCGTCTCTCGCTATATGCGCTACGATGCCCGGCCGAGTGAGATTCAGAACTTCGTGGACGAAGTGAAGCAGGAGCTATCCTGGTTCTACCGGTTCACTGGTGGGAACGGGCTTACGCTCTTCACGGCTCGCCAGCGGATGGTGGAAGTATTCCGTGCCCTGGAGCCTGCATTGAGCGAGGACTGGATCCCGGTCGATTGTCAGGACGAGACGGCGAGCCGCCGCGATCTGCTGGAGCACATGCAGGAGCGGCCCGGATCGGTGCTCTTGGGGCTGAGGAGCTTTTGGGAGGGCGTCGACATTCGGGGTCCCAACGTCTCGTATGTGGTCATGGAGAAGCTTCCTTTCCCGTTCTTGGGGGATCCAGTGGTGCGGGCGCGGGCCGCGGAGGTGCGCGATCAGGGCGGGCACGAATTCGCCGACTATGTCCTTCCCCTGATGCTCGTTGACTTCAAGCAGGGGTTCGGCCGTCTGATCCGGGATGAGGAGGACATCGGCGCCGTGCTCCTCCTGGACAAACGAGTCTGGAATCGGGAGTATCGCCGGGACCTCCACGCAGCCCTGCCTGGCGTCGATGAAGGTGGCACCGGCGACAAGGGGCCGCAGGTGCTCGAGGACGAGATTCTCCTTTCGCGCCATGCCGTCTACCAGGCCATCGCAGAGCATATGGCGAGGGCGCCCGCCAGGTGGCGTATCGATCAAGAGCGCATGGCACGCATACTGGCGGATCTTCCAGATCGACTGCTCACCGGGCTGGAGCAGCTGCTACAGGAGTTGCGCCTACCACGGATCCTACCGCCGCAGCGGCTCCAAGAGCTATGGTCTAATGTGATTCGCGGCATGCGCCAGCTCTTTGGGTTCGCGAACTGGCGCCTACCGGAGCAAGAACATGTGGTGCGGGCGGTGCTGACGGGCGATGACGCGCTGGTCATTATGCCTACCGGTTCCGGTAAGTCCTTCACCTTCCAGTTACCCGCGTTGTTGCGAGAGGGCACCACGCTGGTCTTTTCACCGCTCAAAGCCCTCATGAAGGACCAAGTGGATCAGCTCCTCAATCGCGGCCTGGCGGTGGCCGAGCGGGTGGATAGCAGTCAGGCGGCCGAGGAGCAGGAGCGGGTCTACCAACGTATGCGCGAAGGGACCGTTCGTCTCGTCTACGTGGCCCCGGAGCGGGTGCGAGATCCAAGACTGGTTGCCGCGCTGAAGGCAACCCAGAACATCGTCCAGATCGTCGTCGACGAAGCCCATTGTGTCCACACGTGGGGCTACAGCTTCCGGCCTGATTTCCTGTACATTCGCCAGCTGGTGGATCTGATTGAGGAGACTCAGGGATGGCGGCCGCCACTGGCGGCTTTGACCGCGACGGCGACCCCTCGAGTGCGGGCCTCCATCGCGGATCGCCTTGCCCTTAGGGCCGGCTATCGGCAGATCGAGCGCAATCCCGATCGGCCGGAGTTGCGTTTTGTCGTATACAACGGCAGCAGTTCAGGTTTGCGGATCAAGAGCAAGCGTGACAAGATGCGCATCCTGTTGCGGATCCTGCGGTCCGCTGACCGGCGTGATGAGAACAGCGTGGTCTACGTCAGCACAACGCGCGAGGCGGAGCAGCTGGCGCGAAGGCTGGAGATTATGGGACTGAACGCCCGGCATTACCATGGCAAGATGGACGATCAGGCGCGGAAGGAGACACAGGACATGTTCCTAGACGGCCAGATCAACACCATCGTGGCCACAAAAGCTTTCGGGATGGGGATCGACAAGCCAGACATCCGCTACGTGATCCACTACCAGATTCCAGGAGACATCGAGTCCTATTTCCAGGAGGCCGGTCGTGCTGGGCGCGACGGCCAGGTCAGCTGGT
>SKLM01000165.1 GCA_007123205.1 Thermoflexales bacterium | reverse complement strand
GGGTTCTCCAGCAGCCAACCTTCGGGCGGCGTCCCGGCCGGCAGGCCCGCAGCCTGCAGCATCGTCCCCATGGCCCCATCGGCGACGATGACCTCCCCGCTCCGGAGACGCGTCTGGAAGTCCCCGGACGCGACGTCCCGCGGGCTCATCTCGGATCCTCCGGGGTCACCACGGGCAATGTCAGCAAGGCGTGGGGCACGATCAGCACCTCCAGGTCCCTTCCGAGGTCCCGAGCAGCCAGTGCCAGGGCCTGTTCTATCGTGTCTACCGGCTCCATCTTGCAGGCAGCCGCCACCCCCGGGCACGAGCTCCCGACGATGACCACGTTGACCTCCTCCAGGACCTTGGCCATTACAAAGGCCCGCTGTTCACCGGGGGGATAGCCGTGATCTCGAGCATCACACAGGATCGCCCGGACGTCGGGAGCGTCCCGCATCGCGGCCAGGAACCGTTGCTCACCAACCCCCTCCCCGGCCCCTTCCTCACACCGGGCGGGCACCAGGATGTACCCGCCAGGTCTTACCACTGGCGTCGGCGCGAAGAAGAGATAGGACGCAGCCCGGCTCGCCTGGTAGAGGTTGGCGTCCTTGGGATATCCTACTCCGGCGATAGCGACGTCGTACTGGTGGGGAATGGGCACCTCGTAGAGAGAGCGAGCGAACTCGACCAGTTGCCGGTGTGTCTCCACCGGCTCTCCGGCCTTGACGCACACCACCTGCTCCTCGTCATCCAATACCACGTTCAGGATGACGTCCAGTCCGGCACGGGCTGCCGCCTCGGTGATGGCCTCGTGGAAGGGATTCCCCTCGATGCGGCCCAACCGGGTGTCGGGATCGTCTACGAAAGCCGGCCCGTGGGTGTGTTCGATGAGAGGTTCTCCCGCCGCGCCCACGGCCACCGTCTTCCGCCCGCCGGAATAGCCGGCATATTGATGCGGCTCCACCAGTCCGGTGGCCAGCAGGAGATCGGCGTTCACAGCCGCTTCATGGACGGACACCGGCACCCCTCCCCGGGTGACGCCGAGATCGATCAGCACGTCCTCATTCTGAGGCTCGTGGTCGATGACGCGGTACCGCTCGACGACCGCCTGCCCCAGTTTGGCCACCTTTTCCGCATACGTGGAAGGGCGGTGCATTCCTATCCCGCACAGCAAGGTGATATCCTCATCCCGCACCCCGGCGACCTCCAACTCCTGCAGGAAGCCTGGCACCAACACATTATCGGGACTGGCCCGGGTAATATCGGTGAAGACGATACACACGCGATCTCCGCGGCGCGCCAGCTGGCGCACCGGCGGTGAGCCCACGGGGCTGGCCAGGGCTGCAGCGACGGCTGACTCCACGTCTTTCAGCGGTGGCACGCGCTTGGAAGCGACCACTGTCCCTTTCATCCCAGCCGGGAGTCGAAACGGCATCGCTGAGCGGCCGTACGGAATCCTGTAAGCTGTAGTCTCAGGTGTCATGGCTATCCCCAGTCTGTTGCAGAAGCCTGCCGCACCCTCAGGAGCTAATCCTGATTCGATGGCGGATGCAGCTCACAGGAGCGGGGGTTGCTCCGACCGCCGGTAGGGCAGATCCAGGTGCTGATAAGCGCGGACCGTTGCGATCCGCCCGCGTGGCGTGCGGTCGAGGAAGCCCAGCCGGAGGAGGTATGGTTCGATGACGTCCATGATGGTGTCAGGCTCCTCGCTCACCGCCGCAGCGATGGTATCCAGGCCCACCGGACCACCTTCGAACTTATCGATGATGGTGCAGAGCACGCGTCGATCCACGTCATCGAGTCCCCGGCGATCCACGTTCAGCATCTCCAGGGCTTCACAAGCGACCTCTGCGGTGACCTGCCCATCCGCGCGCACCTGGGCAAAATCCCGTACGCGCTTGAGCAGCCTGAGGGCTACCCGCGGCGTCCCCCGCCCACGTCTCGCGATTTCCATGGCACCGCCGTCGTCGATCTCGACCTCGAGGACACCAGCGGCACGCCGCACGATGGCGGTGAGGGCCTCCTGGTCGTAGAAGTCCACGCGAAAGGTAGCGCCGAACCGGGACCTCAGGGGCGCGGTCAGCAGCGCGAGACGGGTGGTAGCCCCCACCACCGTGAAGCGAGGGAGATGAAGTCGAATCGAACGGGCACTGGGACCCTTTCCGATGACGAAGTCAAGAGCGAAATCCTCCATCGCCGGGTACAGGATCTCCTCAACGGCACGACCGAGTCGGTGGACCTCGTCGATGAAGAACACCTCCTTGTGACAGAGGTTGCTGAGAATGGCGGCCAGATCTCCGGTCCGTTCGATGGCGGGCCCGGATGTCACGCGGATCGGCATATCCATCTCGTTGGCGATGATGTGAGCCAGGGTCGTCTTCCCCAGGCCGGGCGGGCCATAGAGCAGGACGTGATCGATGGCTTCACCACGCCTCTGGGCCGCCTCGATGAGGATCGACAGGTTGGCGCAGACGTGCTGCTGACCGATCAACCCGTGAAGACGCTGAGGGCGCAGAGCCTGGTCGAGGGCGGCTTCCTCTTCTTCAGGCTCCGCTGAGATGATCCGCTCATCCATACCGGGAGGTATTATACTTGGAATGGTCAAGATGAAAAGCAATCCTTTGACAAGCTAAGGCTTAGGGAGTAGAATGGCCAGCATCAATCTAGGAGGTGAAGGATGACGCCCCAGGTACACGTCTCGCCCCATCCACTGGTGAATCATAAGATGGCTCTACTGCGCGACCAGCGGACCGATCCCAAGAAGTTCCGCGAGCTGGTCCGGGAGATTTCCGTTCTGCTTACCTATGAGGCGACGGCAGACCTGGCAACTGAGAGATTATCGATCACCACGCCCCTGGGCCAATCCGATGAGCGGAAACTGGCGGAGCGGGTCGGGCTGGTTCCCATCCTGCGTGCCGGACTGGGCATGGTGGAGGGTGTGTGGAGCATCATGCCGAACGCCGAGGTGTGGCACATCGGCCTGCGCCGCGACGAGCAGACGCTGGAACCGATAGAGTACTACGCCCGCCTGCCCGTCAGCCCGACCGTGGATGTGTGCCTGGTTCTGGATCCTATGCTGGCCACCGGGGGCTCGGCGGCGGCCGCCGTGGGCATTCTCCGGGAGTGGGGAGCCAAGAGGATCAAGTTCGTGGGGATCATCGCCTCCTCGGAGGGCATCCACCATTTCTCGGAGGCTCATCCCGATGTCCCGCTCTTCCTCGCCGCCGTCGACCAGCATCTCAACGACGCGGGGCTTATCGTGCCCGGGCTCGGAGACGCCGGCGATCGTCTCTTTGGCACCGGCTAGCTTTCGTGAGCCCTAGCCGACCTGTGTAAGGCGGTCCGGAGCGCCGGCATATGGTTCTGCCCCGGCACATTCTTGTCTTTGCCACCTCCCTGATGGTGGCGCTTCTCCTTACACCTGTGGTTCGCAGTTTGGGCGCCCGGCTGAAGATCGTCGACCATCCGGGAGGACGCCGTCGTCACCAGGGGCCGGTCCCGCGTCTTGGCGGCCTGGCCGTGTTCATCGCCTTTGTTACCGCGCTGGGTGCGGCCTGGTGGGGTGGCACCCTCACTGCAGGCTACGGTCCGGACGACCTGACCCGACTTCGCGGGCTGTTGATGGGCGGAACCGTGGCCTTCGTGTTCGGATTGCTGGACGATCGGTTCGACTTCGCCGCCTGGCCGCAGTTCTTATGCCAGATTGCGCTATCCCTGCTGGCCCTGGCCACGCTTCTGTGGCTGGAACGGTTCACGCTGCCGGTGCTCGGCACGGTAAGGCTGGATGAATACGCCTGGGGCCCGCTGGTCTACGTTCCTCTCACCGTCCTCTGGGTTATGGGGATGATCAACACGGTCAACTGGCTGGACGGCCTGGATGGCCTCGCCGCAGGCGTGGGGGCGATCCTCTGCCTGGTCTTGACCATCCACATGCTGTTCCGGGCCGAGCCGCCACAGATCAGCGCGGCGCTGCTCCCGCTGGCGCTGATGGGCGCCCTGATGGGATTCATCCCGTTCAATGTTGCGCCGGCGAAGGTGTTCCTGGGGAGCGCCGGTGCCTTCTTCCTGGGATACGCCCTGGCCGGACTGGGGTTGATTGCCGGGGGGCGGACGGCCACGGTGCTGATGGTTATGGGGCTGCCGATCGTGGACGTGGCGTGGCAGATCTTCGATCGCGTGCGCCATAAGCGTTCACCAATCCAGGGGGACCGGGGTCACCTTCACTATCGCCTTGGGGATCTGGGACTGTCAAGACAGACCATCGTCCTGCTGTACTGGGCGTTTTGTGCCGCCTTCGGGGTGCTGGCGTTGATGGCAGCTCCGTGGCAGAAGCTGGTGGCTTTGATCAGTATCTCCGCAGCCGTGATCCTCGTGCTTGCCCTCCTGTCGCGACGCGATTCGGCCGCCTAGTAGGACCACGCCAGCCAGATGAGACGGGCGCTCGCAATAGGGCAGAGAGCGCCAGGCATCGACTCTCTCACCGGTATGGGCGAGATCCTTCGTCGCTGATGCTAATGAGAAACCGAGCTCGTCTACGCGGGCTGCATGGATGCCTTCCTCGACGAGAGAGAAGGGTAGACCCTCTGTTACGTAACTCATCGTCTCCAGCGAGCGCGGGCGGTCGGGCTTCCCAGCTGGCAGGGGGCACAGGACTCCAACGACGCCGGCTTACGGCTCCCTGGCGCGAGCCAGGCACGCGGCTTAG
>SKLM01000213.1 GCA_007123205.1 Thermoflexales bacterium | reverse complement strand
GGGCCTGGCGCTGGCCATCGGGCTGCGCTATCTGCCCTTGCTGCTCGGCATGTACGGTACCATCACGGACGCTCAACGGGCGCGCGGCTGGACGCCGGAGGAAGAGGGGCTGGTGCGGCGGGCGCACGCCTATGGGCCGACGTTGGTGGCGCTGGTGATTGGGGCGCTTCGTCTCACGGACGGACTGACGCTGGCCCTGGCGGCCCGGGGGTTCCGTCCCGGGCAGCCGCGGACGACGCGGCGGCCTCTCCGCTTCGCACGGGTAGATCGGGTCTGTCTGGTTGGGATCGGCGTGTTGACACTCGCCTTGGTGGCCGCTGAATGGGTCTATCTCTGAGCAGGTGCGAGCTGCTGCGGGGGCGAGCGCGGTGTCCCGAAGTGCGGTGCTGGGTGCGGGGGCTGACAGAATGGCGACGCTTGGTGGGATAACGGGGGACTTGGGTCCGATTTGCCACCGGCCGAGAAGTCTGGTATAATCCGTGCTGATCGGGGCGTGGCGCAGTCAGGCTAGCGCGCTACAATGGGGTTGTAGAGGCCCCGGGTTCGAATCCCGGCGCCCCGACTATTTCCGGAGGTTGGGCGAGGGCGCGAAAGAGGCCGCCAATTGGCGGCCTCTTTCGTGTTAGGGTGCTGGCCGGATGCCGGAGATCGGCGTCCCTGGGTCTGATAGGCGGGACGACTGTCTCTCCCGGCGGCCACCGAACCTCCCCGAGGCGTGGGGCAGCGGGGACCTGGCCCAGCGGGTCATCAGATGGACTGAAGGCTCAACGAAAAGGGGTCGGTGAAGGACCCTCGGCCACCGACCCCTTTCTACCTACTGGTTTCCTGCAGACTGTGCCAGAGCGAGCCTTCTAGGCCTCTTCTTGACGGTTCTGGAGCGTCGAGCGGGCCGCCGCAAGGCGGGCCACAGGGACGCGGAACGGAGAGCAGCTCACGTAGTCGAGCCCCACCCGATGGCAGAAGTCGATGGAGTAGGGCTCGCCCCCATGTTCGCCGCAGATGCCGATCTCCAGATCGGGCTTGGCCTCCCGGGCCTCCTCGACGCACATCCGCACCAGCCGGCCCACGCCTTCCTCGTCCAGGCGCTGGAACGGGTTGAACTCCAGGATCTGGGTGCGCACCGGGTGCCCCTGGGCGTCCACCTCGCCGGTCTCGATGCCCTCCACGTACTGGAGGAGGAACTTCCCCTCCGCATCGTCGCGGCTGAAACCGAAGGCCATCTGGGTCAGGTCGTTGGTGCCGAAGGAGAAGAAGTCGGCGTACTCCGCGATCTCCCTGGCAGTGAGGGCGGCCCGGGGCACCTCGATCATCGTGCCGAACATGTAGTGGACCTCGATACCCTCCTCCTCCATCACCTCCCGGGCGACGCGTTCGAGCTTCTCCCGCTCCAATTTCAGCTCATTGACGTGACCCACCAGGGGGATCATCACCTCGGGGAGCACCTCGATGCCGCGTTTGGCGCAGCGGCAGGCGGCCTGGAAGTAGGCCCTCGTCTGCATCTCTGTAAGGCCCCTGTACATGAGGCCGGCGCGGCAGCCGCGGAGACCCATCATCGGGTTTGTCTCCCAGAGACTGTTCACCAGCTCGAGCATCCGCTCTTTCTCGGTCAGCTCGTCGGACTCGGGCTCCTCGCAGCGGAGACGGGCCACGTCCTCGATAAGGACCTCTCGCGGGGGCAGGAACTCATGCATCGGTGGATCGATGAGCCGCATGATGACGGGCAGGCCGTCCATGGCCTCGAACACCTTCTCGAAGTCCTGCTCCTGGATGGGGAGCATCTCCTCCAGCGCTGCCTCGCGGTCTTCCGCCGACTCGGCGATGATCATCCGGACCACGGCGTCCCGGGCACGCTCGTCGAAGAACATGTGCTCCGTGCGGGCCAGGCCGATCCCCTCGGCCCCAAAGCTGCGGGCCTGGCGGGCGTCCTTGCCATAGTCAGCGTTGGTGCGGACTCCCAGCTCGCGGATGTCATCGGCCCAGGACAGGAGCTCGACGAGATCGTCCTGGGCTTCGTACTCGACCTCAAGGGTCTGGAGATCGCCCCAGAACACCTCCCCGGTACCGCCGTCGATGGATATGACATCGCCTTCCTTAACGATGCGGCCCGTGGCGGGGACGGTGAACTGAGCGCGTTCTACGTTCACGCGGATCTCCTCGCAGCCGGCGACGCAGGGCAGGTTGCTCCCCCGAGCCACGACGGCGGCGTGAGAGGTCGCCCCACCATGCTGGGTCAACACGCCCTGGGACGCGAGCATGCCCGGCACGTCGTCCGGCGCCGTCTCGGGACGCACCAGGATCACCTCCTTGCCCTGGGCGGCCCACTCCTTGGCGCGGTCGGCATCGAAGACGGCCACGCCGGTCCCTGCCCCCGGGGAGGCGTCCAGGCCCTCGGCCAGGAGCTTCCCCTCTTCGCGCGCGGCCAGCTTGGAGTCGGGGTCGAAGTACGGGTGCATCAGCTGATCGACATCGTCGGGCTCAACACGCATAATGGCGGTCTCCCGACCGATCAAGCCCTCGTTGGCCATATCCACGGCGATCGTGACCGCGGCCTTGGCGGTCCGCTTCCCGGTGCGGGTCTGAAGCATCCAGAGCTTGCCCCGCTCGATGGTGAACTCGACGTCCTGCATATCGCGGTAGAACTGCTCCAAGTGCTGAGTCACCGCGACGAACTGATCGTAGACATCGGGCATGAACTCCTGCAGCTTACTGATGTCCAGCGGCGTACGGGTACCGGCGACGACGTCCTCGCCCTGGGCATTGTCGAGGAAGTCACCGAAGAGCTTCTTCTCCCCGGTGGCCGGGTTGCGGGTGAATGCAACCCCGGTGCCGCTGTTCTCGCCCATATTGCCGAAGACCATCATCTGCACGTTGACACCGGTGCCCCAGTCGTGGGGGAGGTTGTTGTACTCCCGGTAGGCGACCGCACGGGGGATGTTCCAGGAGTCGAAGACGGTCTTGATGGATAGCTCGAGTTGCCTATACGGATCGGTCGGGAAGGGCTCGCCGATCCTCTCCCGGTAGAGCGCTTTGTACTTCTCGACCAGCTCCTTCAGTCCGCCCAGGCTGACCTCGAAGTCGCGCCTGACGCCTTCCCTCTCCTTCAGGTCGGTGAGCATCTCCTCGAAGTACTCGCGGTCCAGTCCGATGACCACGTCGGAAAACATGGTGATGAAGCGGCGGTGGGCGTCGTAGGCAAACCACTCATCGTCCGTGAGCGCGGCCAGCCCGTCGCGCGTCTCCTCGTTGAGGCCCAAGTTGAGGACGGTGTCCATCATCCCGGGCATCGAGAGACGACCGCCGGAGCGGACGGAGACCAACAGGGGATTCTCGGGATTCCCGAACTCCTTGCCTGTCTGTGCCTCAATGTCCTTGAGCGCCTCCAACGTCTGATCCCACATCCCCGGGGGGAAATCGCCCCGCTCCATGTACTCGACGCAGGCCTCCGTGGTGATGGTGAAGGCCGGGGGGACGGGGATATCGGCCGCCGTCATGGTGGCTAATCCGGCGCCCTTGCCGCCGAGAATCTCCTTCATCTTGTCCATATCGGGCTCGTAGCCCAGTGTCTTGGTCAGTTCCTCTTTGGCAGACCGAGATAGATAGACCCACTTCTTTGTCACAGTGTATCCTCCTGGTTTTCCTGTTCTGCTCTGAGATATTGGTGAGATACGTCAGAAGGAAGCTAGCGTGGTTGACGCTTTTTCCACGTCTCTTCCCTGAGCAAGACGCGCCTCAAACAACGAATTATACTGGGCGAGTGGCCAAAGTCAAATTTGACATTTGCGGGATCCTGTCGTACAATGAATGGATGGAAGCTCCACATCCCTCTCGTACTCTGCGATTCCACACCCGCCAGGTGGTGGTCCGGGCTCCGCTCTGTTGGAAGGAGGTGGTATCACGCTAGACACGATCGAAGATGGTTACCAGTTCGGGAAGAGAAAGCGTTTTGGCACGAAGATCTAGCTTCCAAGGAGGGGGCGAAGGATGAAATCGATGCGATTCTTAAGTCTGTTTGTCGTGCTGGCTCTGGTCTTGGGCATGGCCGTGGGCTGTGCCGAGCCCGCGCCGGAACCCACGGAGCCGCCGGTGGAGGAGCCGGTCGAGCCTGTCCTGGAGTGGGAAGAGGTCAGACTGGGCGGCCTGATTCCTGAGACGGGTCCCCTGTCGGAGTTTGGCGCCGGTTTCCGCCGGACCGGCGATCTGGCGGTGAAGCATCTGGCAGCAGCCGGGCTGCCGGTGAGGTTGATCTATGCTGACACGGAGACCAGCGCCATGCCCGGTGTCGACGCGGCCGGCCGGTTGATCGACGTCGAAGGTGTAGTAGCTCTGATCGGTGCGGCGTCCAGCGGCGTTACCATTCCCATCGCGGAATCGGTCTCCATCCCCAAGGAGGTTCCCCAGATCTCCAACGCGTCGACCAGTCCACTGATCACGGACCTTCCGGCCGACGAGGGGAAGGATTTCCTCTTCCGCACCTGTGCCTCCGACGCCTTGCAGGGCGTTGTATTGGGGCAGTTGGCCTGGGACGAAGGGTATGAGACGGCCTCCGTTCTGTGGGTGAACAACCCCTACGGCGACGGGTTGATGAGGGAGTTCAGGGCGTCCTTCGAGGCAGCAGGGGGCACGGTGCTTCAGGATGTGGCCCACGATGAGGATCCGGC
Source organism: Thermoflexales bacterium (assembly GCA_007123205.1). Taxonomy (GTDB): domain Bacteria; phylum Chloroflexota; class Anaerolineae; order B4-G1; family B4-G1; genus SKLM01. The sequence goes on along the minus strand of SKLM01000213.1, from coordinate 35 downwards.
GCCCACGTACGTGGCGGAGTTGAGGGAAGTGATGG
>SKLM01000395.1 GCA_007123205.1 Thermoflexales bacterium | reverse complement strand
TCGCTACGGGAGCGAGGAGGCGCGGGAGTTAGCCGGGCAGCTGATGGGCTTCATCCGCTACCACGCCATGCGGACCAGCGTCGAGCTGGCCCGCCAGCGGGGACCGTTCCCGGCCATCGCGGGGAGTGTCTATGATCCCGAAGGGCTGGATTGGGAGCCGCCGGAGCCGGTCGAGCCGTTCCGGCGTCTGGAACGATGGGGACGACCCTCTCTGGACTGGGACGCCCTCCGCGAGGCGATCGGAGAAAACGGCATCCGGAACGCGACGCAGACCACCATCGCCCCCACGGGTACCCGATCCACCATCGCCGGGATCGAGGGGTATGGCTGCGAGCCGGTCTTCGCCCTGGCTTACGTGCGCCATATGAGCGACAGCGGGGAGGACGTGGAGCTCCGGTACACGAGCCCCCTCTTCCGTGAGGCATTGGAGGAGGCGGGCCTCGACGAAGCGACGCGGGATCGGATCATTGGGGAGGTAGCCGTCGCCGGGAGCTGTCAGGACGTCGAGGGGGTGCCGGAGGAGATCCGCGAGGTCTTCGTCGTGGCTCAGGATATCCCGGCGGAGGAGCACGTCCGCATGCAGGCTGCCCTCCAGGCCTTCGTGGATGCGGCCATCAGCAAGACGATCAACTTCCCGGCGGATGCGACTCCGGGCGACGTGGCCGATGCCTTCCAGTTGGCCTGGGAGATCGGCTGCAAGGGGCTCACCGTCTACGTCACGGGCTCCCGGGAGAAGGTCGTCCTCGAGACTGAGGAGACCCGTCGTGTCAAGCAGCAAGGCCGGCACGCCCTGGGATCGGCCAAGGTACGGCCCCGACCCCACTCGCTGCAGGGGCACACGTATCGGCTCCAGACCCCCCTGGGTGCGGCGTACACCACCATCAACGTCAACGGTGAGGGCGAGCCGTTTGAGGTATTCCTCAATGTCGGGAAAGCCGGCTCCGATACGGCGGCGGTGGCAGAGGCTATCGGGCGGCTCATATCCCTGTTGCTGCGCATCCCGTCCACCCTATCGGCCACCAGGCGTCTCAACCAGGTGGTGCGGCAGCTCAAGGGCATTGGGGGCGGTCGGCCGATGGGATTCGGCCGCGATCGCGTGCGCAGCCTGCCCGACGGCGTGGCGCAGGTTCTGGCCGAGCACCTCGGCCTCGCCGATTCGCCTGATCGGGCTGCTGGTACCGAGCAGCTACCGCTCTTTCCCGAGGGAGATCTCTGCCCTGAGTGTGGGCAAGCGACGCTGGTCTTTGAGGAGGGCTGTCGTCACTGCTACACTTGCGGGTACAGCGACTGCTAGGCGTGGAGCCCGGCGGCCCGTTACAGGGGCCACAGGATCAGCAGCAGCGGGACGGCCACCAGAGTGATGATCACCTCCAGGGGTAGGCCCAGCCGCCAGTAGTCGCCGAACTCGTACCCGCCCGGCTCCAGCACCATCACGTTAGACTGGTGCCCAATGGGGGTCAGGAAGGCGCAGGAGCCCGCGATCGCCACCGCCACCAGGAAGGGGTCGATGGCGACCCCCAATCCCTGGGCTACGCCGATGGCGATGGGAGCCATAAGCACCACGGCCGCCGCATTCTTCACGATGTCGGACAGGAACATCGTCCCTACCAACACTGCAGCCAGCATAGCGGCCGGAGGCAGCACTCGGGACAGCTGGAGAATCTGGTCCGCGATCAGTTGGGCGCCACCCGTAGTCTCCAGAGCCAGTCCCAGGGGTAGCATAGCGCCGAGCAGGATGATGACCGGCCAATCGATGCTCTCGTAGGCCTCGTGCAGCGTGAGGAGTCCGGCCACCAGCATCGCGCAGGCCGCCAGGGTCATCGTGACCTGGACGGGCAGCAGGCCGGTGGCGGCGGCCACGATCATCGTGCCGAAGATGCCGATCGACAGCAACAGGTGCCGGGGTTGCTCCAGCTTGATGTCCCGTCTCGCCAGCGGCAGAGCCCCGAGGCCCTCCAGCGTCTCGGATATCATGTCACGTCGCGACTGGAGCAGCATCACGTCGCCGGCCCGCAGTTCGATGGTTCCCACCGGCCTCCGAAACCAGGCCCCCCGCCGCGACACGGCCAGCAGGTTCACGCTGAACCGCTGCCGTAGGTGCAACTCCCGCGCTGTCTTGCCGACGAGAATCGAGTCGGGACGGACCACGGCCTCCAAGGTGCCGATATCCGGCGATTCCAGGACGTCGGCAGCGATGGGTTGGGACTCGGCCAGATCCAGCCGAGCCTCGTGGAGGAACAGACGCAAGTTCTTCGCATTGGCCCGCACCAGCAGGTCGTCCCCCGGCTGAATCAGCTCTAGGCCGGAGGGGGTTGGCAGATGCTCATCCCCGCGGACGATGCCCACGATCAGCACATCGGCGTCAGTTACCTCCTCCAGCTCTCGGACCGGCTGCCCGGCCAGACGGGAGTCGGAGGGCACCCGCACCTGGCTGAAGTACTCCTCGATAGTGAAGAGGCTCTTCGTGGACGCGCCTCCCTTTCGCTCGGGGATGAGACGCCAACCAACCAGCGCCATGAAGATGATGCAGAAGAAGGCGATCGATAGACCAACGGGGGCGAAGTCGAACATCCCCAGAGGCTGCCCTACGTATTGCTCGCGCATGGTCCCGATGATGATGTTCGGGGGCGTGCCGATCAGAGTCATCATGCCGCCGAAGTGAGCGCTGAAGGCTAGCGGCATCAGGAAGACCGCCGGTGACCGTTCTCCCTTCTGGGCCATACGGATGGCAACGGGCAAGAACACGGCCAACGCCCCCACGTTATTCATGAAGGCCGAGGCAATAGCCGCCAGCCCGCACAGCGCCGCCAGCTGGAGAGAGAGCCGGTCGCCCACGCTGGAGATCCAACGTGCCAGCAGATCGACCACCCCCGAGTTTTCGAGACCCCGGCTGCAGACGAGAACCGCTGCCACGGTGATGACGGCGGGATGCCCGTAGCCGGCGAAAGCCTCATCTGCTGATATGATCCCGAGAATGGTCAGCACCAACAGGCCCAGGACTGCGACCAGGTCGTAGCGCCAGCGCCTGAACATCGGCAGGATGAGCGTCAGCAGAATCACCGCGAAGACGATGACTTGGTCAACTGTCATGCGTGCCTCCGCAGGTTACCGCTCCGCTGCAACACCGTGTGATCAGTGACAGAACCTCCTGATAAGCTCTTCAGCATTCTGGCTCAGCTTCCCGCGCTGTACTCTGTATCCCCACGCGCCCTCCCTGGGGCATGAGCACGCCTCTGTCGCCAGAAGCTCGGTCGTGGCCGTCTGGCTCAGTTCGGGGTCGGACTCTCCGTACGAACCCCTCCCGTACTCTACCATATCCTACCTAGATGACCATCCCACCGGGGTCAGCGTGTCAGCGCGACCCCAGACTCGCGCACGGGTGGACAGTCCCCGGGCTCACACCACGAGCTCGACATCCAGAGCCGCGAGCACTTCGTCCATAGGGTTGAGAATCGTGGCCACCGGGGAGCCGGCGAAGAGCAGACCGACCGCCCGTCTATCCATATCCAGGACAACCGATCCCGAGTCCCCTCCCCGGCTGATGGAGCTGGTGACCAGCTGCCCGGTGAACAGGGCCTTCAGGCCGTGATAGTCGACGCGCAGTGTGGCATCGATCTGGGTGATCGTGCCCCGCGTGTACCCCGTGGTGCGTCCAAACTTCTGCACCTGGGTGCCCAGCGACCCGCTGCCCGCGCCGATCGGGGTGCCGATCTTGAGAATCTCGGGGGTCACCAGGTTCGGCGATAGGGGGCGCGCCAGGGCGGCATCCACCCGGTTGGTGCCCCGGCTCGTCTTGGTGGCCGTCACCCTATGGTGTGATCCCAGCAGTCCACCGATGACATTCAGCAGCCTTACCACTATGTCGGCGATTTCGCAGTCTGCCGGCTCCGACTCGAAGACCAGCGGCACGTACCGCGCCAGGCGGGCGATCCGGTCGTCGGGTCCCCCGGCATCGGCCGGCCCTGGCTGAAGGATCGGATCCCAATCGGCGCAGTCGTTTGTGTTGGCCAGCACGTGGTTGTTCGACAGCAGAAAGAGCTCCGGCCCGCGGTGGACCAGACAGCCGAAGGTCCCTGCGGTGATCATGTAGTGGCCCACAGACACGCCGGGCGGAACGACCGGTCGCCAGCGATCTCGCGGCCCGGGCTCCAGTGGCCCCTCGGGGAAGGCCCGCAGCACGCCGGTCTCCACGACGTCCGTCCGCAGATCGTCCAGTCTCTGAGGGACACGATCCTGGGGCGTCAGGGCTGCCAACGGCTGTTTCCGCGTCACGGAGACCACGACGCTCAACTCACCCGTGTCCTCGCCGCGCCTGATCTTGTGGCCGAGGCCCACGCCCACGACGTTCCGTTTTTGCAGGAGATCATCAGCATAGGCGTTCTTGACTCGCTTCGCCTTGGCCACCCGCTCAGCCATCGTGCCCCCTCGCCGACGTCTCGAGGGCTCGCGGCTCGCCGATGGGCCGGACGTCGACGCCGACCCCCTCCAGTTCCTGCGGTATGGTGTCGTCCGGGTCAAGCATTGAGCTCGACACTTTCCGCGTGACGGAGACGACGATCACGGGCTCATCGGTGGGCTCTCCCTCTCGCTGTCTAAGCCCAATCCCTACGCCGACGACGTTGGCTTTGTCCATCAGTTCTTCCTCGTAGGCCCTCTTCACCCGCCTAACGTGATCCATCTGGTCCTCAGATGTGAAGCTATTCTCTCTTTGTCGCTCCCAATCTGCTTCAGACCGTCCCGGGAGGCCCAGCCCTACCCCCAGGGGTCCCAGCCAGCGCCGACAGCCGCTCCGATCGCCCCTGACTCGCGTCAGTATCTTCTGGTCTCTTCCCATCGGTCGCTCTCCACCCGGCCTCCCCCAACCGGTCGTCAACTAGTTGGCTCAGCCCCCTGTCGCCGGGTTCACCGGTGCGCAGATCCGTTCGGGGATCCCCTGCGGCTTCGGGACCATCGCGCTCATTCACCTTCATGGGCCTCGGCTGACAGCTCAGCGTGGACCTGCTTCAGGCCATTCCGCACCCGCCGCCGGAATCGTTGGCGCTCTTCTTCGGAGAGCGCGAAGAGCGACAGGAGCTCGGCGGTGAAGTCGGCGGGCTCCTCCCTGGGGTCCTCCTGTCGGTGCAGCGAGCGCATTCTCCGGCGAGCCACGCGGATGTACTCGCTCAAAGCCTCTGTTTCAGCTTGATCGCTCAGCGGCCCCCGCCCCGGGACAAGGGTGGCGCCGGAGTAGCGTGGGCGTCGAAGTTCGGTCAATGTGTGAAGCCAGGCTCTCGTATCCGGCGTTGCCTCCATAATCGGCGGCCTGCCGACGACCAGGGTGTCGCCCACGAAGACTACATTCCGATCCGGCAGCTGCACCCAGGCGGACCCCGGCGCGGCTCCGTCGACGCGCTCGATGGTTACCTGGGCTCCACCCTTGTGCAGGGTCAGCGCGTGGTTGAACAGGATCTCCGGTAGCGTCGGCTCCATGTCCGTCAAAGTGGACTCCTGCTCCGGATGCTCTTTGCTGAGACGCCGTATCACGTTCCGCCAGTACCCTTGCGTGTAGTCCACCACCAGCTGGTAGGCGGCTCTCGAAGCCACGAGAGGCGCCTCCAGCAGCCCGGCGCACAGCAAGCGATGGGGATGGACATCAGTCAGGGCGGTGTAGACGATGGGCTTCCCGGTCACGGCACCGATCCTTTCGCGCCACGCGACCGCATCCTCCGGCAGTGTCGGGGCGTCGAGGGCCACCACACCCTCCGATCCAACCACACAGCCGACATTGACATAGGGGTATTCCGTTGAGACGTACACGTTAGGCGCGATCTCTTTCATCGTCTCTTCCTTGTGGTCTCCGCCAGATGGTCAGCAGCGGCTTGTCTCGGGCTCAGCTTCGCACCCGGCCTAGCTTCGCACGTGGCTTAGCTTCGCACGTGGCTTAGCTTTGCACGCGGCTTGGCTTCGCACGCTGGGGCGGCAGGTCGTTCTGTCCTTGGGGCTGGCGCCACTCCCCCGGCTCCTCTCTCCTGCCGATCAAGGGCGCTCCAGCTCGGTCAGCAGCTCGTCGAGAAGATCCTTCACATCGCTCAGGGGGGTCGCCGGTGCGCTGCCCTGAGCGACGTCTGGTCTGCCGCCCCCTTTTCCGCCCAGGCGTCGGCACGCCTGTTGCAGAAGCTCGTTGACGTTCAGGTCCAGAGCTTCGGCCCGGGCAAAGCAGTAATGGGTTCTATCGTCGACGCTGAACAGCAGGGCCACGACAGCCGAGTAGTCGACCAGCTTTCGGGCCAGGATGCGGAGATCATCAGCGCTGCGGTCCCGCCACACCTGACCCACCACCGCATAGCGACCTTGTGTCTCCGCCGTGGTCAGGAGCTGCCGAGCTTGGAGGTCGAGGAGCTCTTGGCGCAGCTCCCGCTGGGTACGGAACAGCTCCCGACTCTCGTCCTGTAACCGCTGGATGGCCCCGTCCAGCTCCCAGTAACCGACGGTCATCCGGCTGGTCAGCGCGGTCAGCGTGTCGTGCTTCTCCCGGTAGTCCCGAAGCGCACGCGCACCGCAGACGAAGGTGACGCGGGTCTCGGATCCGCGCCGCTCCAGGTCGACGATCTTGATCGTGCCGACCTCGCCCGTACGCGCTACGTGCGTGCCGCCACAGGGGTTGACGTCGAAGGGCGGGCTCTTCCCTCGTCCCGGGGGGCCCGGGATGATGAGCAGACGGATCGGGCCGGTTATGTCACCCGGGGGCTCCACGTCGTAGGTCGCTAGGGTGCCGCGGTCCGCGAGCTCGATGGCGATCTCCCGGTCATCCCACACAACCTCATTGGCCAGCGTCTCAGCCCCTGTCACCTCCTCCATCGTCAGCCCGGTGACGTCGAGGTCGATGGTGCTCGACAACGTACCGAGGTGGAAGCCCACGGTCCCGGCCTGGAGCCGCTCCTCCAGGGCTGCCGACAGGATATGCTGACCCGTGTGCTGCTGCATGTGGTCGAAACGACGCTGCCAGTCTACCTTTCCCTCCACATGCCGGCCCGGGACTGGATCGGAGAGCACGTGGATGACAGCTCCGTCCCCTTCTCGCTCGACGACGTCGATCACCCGTGTGTCCCCCAGCGTGCCGCGGTCACCCGGTTGGCCGCCGGATTCCGGGTAGAACCCGCTCTGATCGAGCACCACCGCGGGATGACCATCCCACGTCAGCTCCTCGACGACCCGTGCCTCGAACTGACATCGGTAGGCGTCGCTCGCGTACAGTCGCTGGGTCATCGCTCCTCCAATGGCAGGCGGAACCTGAAGTGGCTTCCCTTTCCCGACTCACTATCCACCCAGATTTTGCCGCCGTGGGCCTCCACGGCCAGCTTGCAGAAGGAGAGACCGAGACCGGTCCCCCTGGTGCCCCTGGCGTTCTCCAGCCGGGTGAACGCTTCGAAGAGCTGCTCCTCCCGCCCCGGTGCAACACCGGGGCCGTTGTCGGAGACGGTGAAGACCAGGGCTTCGTCCTCACGCACGGCTTCGATGGATATCGTCCCGTCAGGAGGGGTGAACTTCGCCGCATTGTCCAGAAGGTTGGTCAGGACACGTGCGGTCAGGTCGCGGTCCACGTAAAGCGGCGGAAGCCCTGGCGGTATGTCGAGGACCAACTCCTGCCGCTTCCTCTTGATGACTGGGAGGACTAACTCGACCGCCTCCTGAGCCAGGAGATCGGCGTGCACGAGCACCTTATCCAGCGTTCCTCTGCCCAGTTCGAGCCTGCGGATATCGAGCAGCGAGTCGATGAGCCGATGGAGCTTCTCACTGCTCCGCATAGCCATATTCAGCACGTCGATTAACGAGACGGTCTCGTCCTCTTCCAGTACAGCCGTATGGATCACCTGCAGGCCGCTGACGACGTTGGCCAGGGGGTTGCGCAGATCGTGGACGATCATCTGCGCCAGATCATCTCGCATACGTTCCAGCTCTACTCGCTCGGTGATGTCGTGACCGATCCATTCGACCGCTGGGCGCCCCCCGTACTCGATGGCCGTCATCTGGACCTCGTACACACGCGCCCCCCCTGGTGTCGACAGGTTCATCTCCGTTGCCACCTGGTCTCTCGCCCATAGGTCCTCCCAGGGGATCCCGATCTCAGCTTCGGCTTCCGCCAGCAGACTGGGCCAGGAGGAGCCGATGAGCTCCGCTGTTGCGCCACCCAGCACCTCGCCTGCTTTCCCATTCAGATCGATGATCCGGCCTTCGTGGTCTATGATGACAGTGGGTGCCGGACTGGCGTGGAACAGCCTCTCGTAGCGGCGCTCAGCTTCGCAGGCACTCCGGAACAACCGCGCGTTGCCGATGGCTGTTGCCGCCTGACGGGCGAGTTGGGCCAGGAGCGCCGGTGCCCTCTCATCGAAGCAACCAGCGACCGGGTTGAAGGCCTCGATGACGCCGATGGTGCCGTGATCGGTCTTGATGGGGACCGCCAGTACGACCTCCGTCCGGAATCCAGTCCTGTCGTCGATGATGCGGCTGAACCGTGGGTGACCATAGGCATCAGGTATGAGGATGGCCTTACCTGACTGAGCGACCAGCCCCGGGATGCCTTCGTCGGGGGCCAGGCGGAGGTCCTTCAGGGGGCCGCTCATCTCTCCAACGTCTGCCTGGAGCGATAGCTCTCCAGCCTCCTCATCAAGTAGTGCCACGGAGACGCCGGTCACCTGGAAGTAGTCGCGCACCTGGGACATCAGCAGGCGGAGCACCTCATCCAGATCGCGCGTCCCGGCTAGAAGCCGGCTCGTCTCGTAGAGGAATGTGAGCTCCCTCAGCGTGGCCTCAAACGGCGGATCCTGTTGAACTCCCGGCGACCTGTCCTTCGTTAACAGCACCTCGTCCCCGCCGCTCAGTCTCGCCAGCACTTCTTCCACGATCAGCTCCCGATGGCTGTCGTTGCCGGCGAGATCCAGGGCATCTGTGGGGACGATCAGGATGGGACAGAGATCGAAGCCCTCGACCCACCGTTCGTACAGCTCGTTCAGCTGGCCCAGGTATGCCGTCGGGATCTTCCTCTCGAACGATCGCCCGCGCTTCCGAATCCGTTCCTCCAGAGTCGGGACCGACGCCCGCAGATAGACGATGAGGTCGGGAGGCGGCAGCACCGCCGTCACGACTTGATACAGCTCCGAGTAGCTCTCGTAATCGCGCCCATCCATCCAGCCCCGCTGGTGAAGATTGCAGGCGAACACCTCGGCATCTTCATAGACCGTTCGATCCTGAACCACCGAGTCCGCGCGCTGCAGCAGCTGCCAATGATGGCGCAGGCGGCGCGACAGGAAGTAGATCTGGGAGTGGAAGCTCCACCGCTCCATGTCCTCGTAGAAGTCGCTCAGATAGGGATTGGCATCGACGGCCTCGAAGAAAGGCTCCCAACCCAGGCGCTGGCTCAGGAGTGCGGTCAGGGTGGACTTCCCTACGCCGATGTTGCCCGCGATGGCCACAAAGCTCTTCACGCGCGGTCCTGGTCGACCCACCACGCGGCACAAATGCTGCCCCATCGATCTAGGTCCCCTATTGAGATGTTACCCTCCATCGAGCGAAGGTGGTTTGGCTTCGCATGCCTGGCGGCATCGACCCATCGGGGGACGGTCTGAACCCCGACCCGGCGGGTTCAGCCAGGCACATCATCCCTACTCCAGCATGTCCTTAGCCGGTACCTCGAGAACCGACGCGCTCGAGCCCGGCGGTTGCCCCAGGTCAACGCCCACCCGTTCGGCGAGCAGAATCAGCTGCTCCATCGCACCTTCCAGGGCCCCCCGCAGGCTGGAGGTCGGGCGATCCGACCCGCCTCCCCGGTCCGCGACGAGCATCGATCCGAGCTGCGCCATCGCCTCATTCGCGCTCACAAACGCCTCCAGAGCCCCACGGCTATCCTCTCGCGCAACTGGTCGCGGCCGCGGCCCGGCCTTGCCCACCCTGGGCCGTCCCATCTCCGGCAGCGCCTCCTGATAGGCGCCGATGCCCAGCGCCCTTCGTACTTCACCTTCCACGAAGGCCAGCCCACTCGCGTCTCGGACGAAATTGAGGTCCTCGGTGTCGATGGTGAGGAGCGGCGTGGTCATATAATCGGAGAAATGCCGCTCGTATGCCGCCTCGACAGTGGCGATGTAGTCCCGGTCCATCTTCCTCTCATAGGAGCGATCGCGGGCCGCGATGCGTGCGATCAGGGCGTCTGTGTCTGCGCGGAGGTAGACCACCAGGTCCGGCAGGGCGACCTGCTTCTCCAGGACGTTGTAGAGCCGCCGGTAGATCTTGAGCTCCTCCCCGTCCAGGTTCAGCCGCGCGAAAAGGCTGTCCTTCCCGAACGTATAGTCCGAGATCACCGATTCGTCCCTGGTCAGCGAAAGGATCGACTGCTGTTGGCGGTACCGGCTGAGCAAGAAGAACATCTGCGTCTGAAACGCGTACCGGGCGCGGTCTGCGTAGAAGTCGGCCAGGAAGGGGTTCTCGTCGAAAGCCTCCAGCACCAGGTGCGACCCGAGACGGGGTTGCAGGAGGCGGGCCAGGGTCGTCTTCCCCACGCCTATGGGACCCTCGATCGCCAGGAAAAACGGTCTTGGCATCGTTCTCACGACGCCACCCGTTCACCGTGGGCCAGCAGGGTGTCCACCATCGTGGGATCCCTTCCCTCGGCGTACACGCGCAGCACGGGCTCCGTGCCCGACGGCCGGATCAGGAGCCAGGACTCGTCGGCCAGCAGATACTTGACACCATCAAGGCTGTCCACGTCGGCAACAGCTTCACCCGCCAGGGAGCCCGGCGCGTCATTCAGAAGCCGCTCGACCATCTCCGCCTTGGCAACGCGGGTGCGGAGCGGGATGTCGCGGCGGGCGTAGTATGCGGGGCCCACCATGTCGTGAAGGTCTGCCACCAACGCCTCCAGACCCGTGTCGGCGAAGGCCATGATCTCGAGGAGCAGCAGCCCCATCAACACGCCGTCTCCCTCCGGAATATGCCCACGAATGCTCAGGCCTCCCGACTCCTCACCTCCGATGAGCACATCGTCGTTCAGCATGCAGTTGGCGATGTGGTTGAAACCGACGGGTGTCTCCACCACCGGCAGATCGTAGCCCGCGGCCAGACGGTCCACCATCCGCGTGGTGGAGATGCTCTTAACCACCGTGCCGGTCCAGCCCCGCTCCTCAACCAGGTAGCGGAGGGCCAGGGCGAAGATGTGATGGGGATCCACGAACTCGCCCCGCGCGTCCATAGCCCCGATGCGGTCCCCATCCCCGTCCGTGGCCAGCCCCAGGTCCGCGTGGTGGGCCTGGATGGCAGCGCCCAGCGCACTCAAATAGCGGGCTACCGGCTCCGGGTGGATACCCCCAAAGCCGGGGTTCATCTCGCCCCGAATCTCGTACGTGCGGCAGCGGGTTCGCGCGAGCATGTCGGCGATGCACTTCCGCCCCGATCCGTACATGGCGTCGGCCACCACCCGGAGTTCACTCGATGAGATCACGTCCATGTCGATCAACTGCCCCAGGTGCTCGTAATACGCCCAGGCCGGGTCAAAGCGGCGGATCAGGTCCTGGTCCAGCGCCATCTCGTAGTCCATCACACTGGGCCAGCGGGCGCGCTCCTGGTTCTGGGTCAGGTAGCTCTCAATGCGCTCTGCCTGCTCCGGGAGCGCTGCTCCTCCGAAGGCTGCCTTCAGCTTGATCCCGTTGTAGCGAGGCGCGTTGTGACTGGCCGTGATCATCACGCCCGCCGTCGCCTTCTTGTGCACCACCGCATAGGAGATCGCCGGGCTCGGCGCGTCGGCGCGGGTCAGGTGCGCCACCACCCCGTTGCCGGCCAGGACCCGCGCCACCTCCGTAGCGTAACGGTCCGACAGAAAGCGCGTGTCGAACCCGATCACCACCTCGGCTTCTCCTGCCGCATCGTCCAGCACATAGTCGGCGATGGCCTGGGCCACCAGCCGGACGTTTGCGAACGTGAAGGTCTCCGATATCACGGCACGCCATCCATCTGTTCCGAATCTGATGGTCACGATGATCTCCTCGAGAGCTGCTGATTAACGGACAGGGTTGTTGCCGCTGATCGAATACCCTGGCGGCCGGCGCCTGGAAACGTGGTTCGCCCCCGAAGGGCGGCTGCACCGTGTTCGCCACTCCCCGGGGCCGCGGGCCCAACCTGAGGGCTGGACCTGCCGTCTACCTGCCTGCTGAGGCCTGGGTGGATCGGATCGCGTCCTGCACCTGCTCGGCGACTGCGCATCCCGAGGCCCTTTTCATACGGGACCCTTACCCTGCACCCGTACACGGCCGCGCAGAGCCCAGGGCGCGCATCCCGACCACAGCCTCGTCCTGCTTTCGGCTCGTCCGACCGCCTTCTCGCTAGCCGATTATAGCTTAGACAGCGTCCGTGTCAAAAAGCGACGCGCTGGGCCCGGCGCCAGGAGCCAGGGTTGCCTTGCACCCTGGCTGCTCCCCCAGATCCGGTTCGGGGCCCCCTAACAGTCGAAGTACAATGCCATCTCGTAGGGGTGCGGGCGGTTCCGAACCTGGTAGTACTCCTCCTCCAACTTGAATCTGATCCAGCGGTCGATGAGATCCTCGCGGAAGACGCCGCCGGCCAGCAGGAAGTCGTAGTCCTGCTCCAACGCGTTCAGGGCTTCCTTCAGCGTGTTGGGCAGCGGCTTGATGTCCGCCCTTCTCTCCTCAGGCCAGGAGAAGACGTCGGCGTCGATGGGGCCGAACCCGGCTTCGGCCGGGTCGATCTCCCGCCGTATCCCGTCCAGCCCCGCCAGGAGCTGCGCTGCCAGGGCCAGGTACACATTGCACGTCGCGTCCGGGGGTCGGAACTCGATCCGTACCTCGTCCGGTTGGGTGCAGTACGTGGGGATGCGCACGGCGGCGCTCCGGTTGCCGAGCGAGAAGAAGGCGTTCACCGGGGCCTCGAAACCGGGCACCAGCCGGCGGTACGAGTTGGTGCTGGGATTGGTGAGGGCCAGCAGCGCCGGGCCGTGGTCCAGCAGGCCGCCGATGTACTGGAGAGCCGTCTCGCTCAGTAGTCCGTACCCCTGGGGGTCGTAGAAGACGTTGCGGCCTCCCTTGAACATGTGCTGGTGGAAGTGCATGCCCGATCCCGCCTCGCCGTAGAGCGGCTTGGGCATAAACGTGGCCGTCTGACCGTGCACGTGCGCCGTCATATGGATCACGTACTTGATCATCATCGTCGCGTCGCCGGCCTCCAGCAGGCCCATCAGCGACGTCTCGATCTCGCACTGTCCCGGCCCCCCCACCTCGTGATGATGGTACCGCACGGGCACACCCATCCCTTTCAACCGCACGGTCATCTCGCTCCGCTGGTTGTGGAGCGCATCCTTCGGCGGGATGGCGTGGTATCCTCCCTGGTGGGCGATGTAGTGCCCGTGACCCGGCGTGCCGCTCCGCCACGCGGCCTCGGCCGATTCCACACTGTACCCCGCCCGGTTCATCTCGTTCTCATAGACCACGTGGTCGAAGACATAGAACTCGAACTCCGGGCCCCACAGGCTGCGGTCGGCGACACCGCTTTCGGCTAGGAATACCTCGGCCCGCCGCGCCACGTTGCGCGGGTCGTTCTCAAAGATCGCTTTCGTGTCCGCTTCCAGCGTGGTGCAGATGAAGCTAAGCGTGGGGGCTTCGCAGAAGGGATCGACGAAACCGGTGGACAGGTCGGGTACCAGGACCATATCGCCGGCCTTCACCGACTTGAACCCCACCGAGGAGCCGTCGAAGCCCACGCCTCCGTCCATAAGCGCCGGTGTGAGCTCGCTCTCCGCGAGGGTCAGATGATGCCAGCGCCCCCAGAGGTCGGCGAACTTGAGATCGATCATCTCGATCCCGTGGGCCTCCACGTAGTGGCGGGCTTCCTCCATCGAACTGAACATGGCTAGGCGCTCCTCTCCCTCCGACTGATGAACAGCCTGGATCCAGTGCGGCTTCTCCTCGCCGGTGCTCGAGTCCGCCATCGACCTAGCTGGTGGTGAGCTGCAGCTTCAGCTGCGGCGGCCGGCTCAATTTCGCACCCTGCGCGCCGGCCAGGCGTAGGTCATCTCTTCAGGATCTGCCGGTAGACCGCGACGGTCTTGGCAGCGATCCGTTCCTGCGTGTAGTGATCCAGCACCCGTTCCCGCCCTCGCTGGGCCAGCTCGGCCCAGAGGGTGGAGTCGTCCATCATCCGCTCGAGGCAGGCTCGCAGCGCCGGCACGTCGTTCTCCGGGAAGACCAGGCCGGCTTCTCCGATCACAGTGGGAATCTCCCCGCAATCGGACCCGATCACCGGTACACCGCCGGCCATCGCCTCGATCAGCACCCTCCCAAACTGCTCGACCCAGTTGGGTCGCGACCGGGAGGGCAAAACTAGGGCGTCGAGCCGCTCGTAGAACGCGGGCATGCGGAAAGAGGGCAGCCACCCCTCAAAGCTGACCCGGTGGCCGAGGCCCAAGTGGCGCACCTGGGTCTTCAGGCGCTCCTCTTCCGGTCCGCGTCCCACGACGTACAGAAACCACCCGCCGGGCACGTCGGCCAGGGCCTGCACGAGCAGGTCGACCCCCTTCTCCTGCACCAGCCGGCCGACGTAGCCGATGGCGAAGCCGCGTCCCGCATCGCGCCGGGCGGCGGCGCGCTGCAGCGCCCTCATCCCGGGGCTTAGTTTCGCACGCTTGGGGCGGAACAGTGTCGGGTCGACCCCGAACTGGGGGATGACGCGCATAGGCCCCCTGTAACCTTTCGCCCGCCACACCTCCACCGCGCCTTCATTGCCCGCGATACCGAAATCAGCATTCCTCAGGTTGTATCTCTCCACCAGCCGGAACGGAAGGGGGTAGCGGCGGTTCAGATTCTGCCACGTGAACCAGAGCGCGCGGGCCCCATAACGGTTTGCCAGCCACAGGGCATGCGCCGTGGCGACATTGTAGGGCTCCTCGTCCACGTGGACCAGATCGGGCTGGACCTCGCGGATCCGTCGCCCCAGGCGTGGGTAGAAGTGGAAATGGAAGGAGCCGTTGAAGGTCACGGGCTCGACGACGAGATCGTATCCTTCCGTGTGAGCGCGCTCGAGCTGTTGCGAATGGCCGTCCTCGCGCCACGCCGCCGGAACGACGACGGTCAGGTCGACGTCCGGGAAGCGCGCGATCTCCTCCAGTTTCCGCTGGTATGTGCCCACCAGGCAGGCCCTCGATACCATGAACACACGCATCATCCATCCCACCGTTCTACTGTCAGCTGCCGGGCCGTCTCCAGGTCGGACGTTCCAACCAGCCCGGACCCCTGTGCCGCCCGATACCGGGACGGCCGGAGCCGGATTATATCATGCCGAGGATACACGGCCAATCGGCGCCGGAACAGGCGATGGAAGGAGCCTTCGCCCTCTAACCCCGGTCTTCTGATCTGAGCACTGCCGCCTGCTTGCTCCGCTCGGATCCGTGATCCGAGCACTGCCGCAGGCAGCCTGATGCTTGCCCGCGCCGCTGGGATCCGTGAACCGACCACTGCCGCAGGCAGCCTGATGCTTGCTTGCTCCGCTGGGATCCGCGATCCGACCACTGCCGCAGGCAGCCTGATGTCTGCTCGCTCCGCTGGGATCCGCGATCCGACCACTGCCGCAGGCAGCCTGATGTTTGCTCGCTCCGCTCGGATCCGCGATCCGAGCACTGCCGCAGGCAGCCTGATGCTTGCCCGCGCCGCTCGGATCCGCGATCCGAGCAGTGCCGCAGGCAGCCTGATGCTTGCTTGCTCCGCTCTGATCCGCGATCCGAGCACTG
>SKLM01000175.1 GCA_007123205.1 Thermoflexales bacterium | reverse complement strand
TCACCGGCATGTCGGGTCGCTACGTGGGTCTGGAAGAGACTCTACGCGGTTTCCGTGAGATCCTTGACGGAAGGCACGACGACCTTCCGGAGCAGGCCTTTTACATGGTCGGCACCATCGATGAGGCCGTTGAAAAGGCCAGACGTCTCCAATCCGAGGGAGACTATGACTAGGACCCTGGCCCTTGAGGTCCTCACACCAGCAGCGACGCTTCTCGATGTGCCCGACGTCGAGTGGGTACACATGCGGTTGGCCGATGGAACGGCCCTGACCATCTACCCTCTTCACGCGCCGCTCCTGGCAGAGACGGTGACGGCCCCACTCCGTTACGCCGACGAATCCGGGGAGCACACCTTCGACGTCGAGGCGGGTATCCTCCAGGTCGACGAAAACACCGTGACGATCTTCACCAGCGGAAGACCGGACGCTGCTCACCTCGACGGACCAGCGACGCCTTCAACGGAGAGACGATTCGAGCGCCTGGCCCAAGAGCTTCAGGCCAGGCTGCAGGCCGAACCGGAGAGCTTACTGGAGCGGGTCGGTGACGAAAGGCGGCAATAGGAGTAGAGCCCTGTGGAGAGAGGCCCTGCGGGCCACATCCCTCGGATGGGATCTGGCAGTGCCGATCTTCGGCGGCGTCCTGGTGGGTCACCTCCTTGACCAGTTTGTGGGCACCAGGTATGTGTTCACCCTTGGCCTCCTGGTCCTCGGGATTGCCTCGGGTTTCTACAACGTGATCCGATCGATCCAGAGAGTGGACAAGCAATCCCGTCGGGATGACACCCGCCAGGCAGAGCAAGAAGAGGGAGACCGATGATGAACGCTGTCTTCTGGTTCTCGGCCGGAGCCGTCGTCGCCGCCTTGAACGCCGTGACTCGCCGGAGGGCGGTCACCTCCATTCCGGCCTCCACCAAGGCCCATTCACTGGTTCTGGTCGTGGGGGGGGTCTTCCTTCGCCTGGGCCTCATCGCCGGATTGCTGGGGCTGGCCCTGCAGCGGGGGATCGTCCCCGGCCTGCTCGCCTTCGGCGGGCTCTGGGTAACCCGTGGGGTCATCCTTGTCTGCTTCGGTCTGGGGTGGTTTGGGGTCTTCGAGCGCGTTCCGGAGTCGGTCAATGACGGAGGGTAAGGGAGGGGAGCTATGACGGACTTCTTCCCGCGCGTGGTCTTCTCTGTTTTCGGCGTCGGCGTGCGAGATACGGTGATATCCACCTGGCTGATGATGGCCATCATCATCGGGCTCACCGCGTTGATTGGCCGCAAGAAGCCGACCATGCTCGAGATGGTGCTCGACTTCCTGGACGATCTGATCTCGAGTCTGATAGGGGATCATCCGGCGGCCCGCTATATTCCCTTCCTGGGGTCGCTGGCCATCTTCCTCGCCTTTGCCAATGGGATCAGCTTCCTCCCCAGCATCCCATTGCCCGACGGCAACATGGTGACCATCATCGCTCCTACTCGCGATCTCAATACGCCTGTGGCCCTTGCCGCTCTCGTGTTCTTCTCCGTCCATTACTACGGCATGCAGCAACAGGGGGTCTGGGCCTATCTCAGGAACCTGGCGTCGCCCGTCTTCCTTCTTCCTCTGGAGCTGATCGGACAGGTCAGTCGCATCGTGTCCCTGGCGATTCGACTCTTCGGCAACGTGCTCAGCACCGAGTTGATCGTCCTGGTGGTCTTCATGCTTCTGCCGTTGTTCGTACCGCTGCCCGCCATTGGCCTCAACATCTTCACCGGTCTGTTACAGGCATACATCTTCACCGCCCTCGCAGCCGTCTACATCAGCACTGGGCTCGAGGACGTCGAGGAGTCGGAATGAAACGTATAGATAATCGAACACAGTAGGAGGACAACATGACAGAGATGGATCCGGGAACTCTTATCACACTGGTCACCATCATCGGCGCGGCCCTGGGGATGGTTCTCGGCGCCGTGACCCCCGCCATCGTCGAGGGGCGGGCGGTGCTCCGCGCGCTGGACGGGATAGCGCGTCAGCCGGAGTCCGCCGACGACATACGGACGACGCTGCTCATCTCTATGGCCCTGCTCGAGTCCACTGCCATCTACGTTCTCCTGGTCATTCTCGTCCTGATCTTCGCAAACCCATTGCTCGATCGCTTCTTCCCCGGGGGATAGTAGATGTTGGATCTAGATTGGGCAACCATCGCCTTTCAGATCGTCAATTTCCTCGGCTTTTCCGCGGCGATGTACTACCTTCTCTTTCGCCCCGTCATGAGCCGGGTGGGAGCGCGTCGGCTTGAGAGAACGGAGTTGATGGAGCAAGCCAGAACCGATCGGCGCGAGGCAGAGAGTCTGCGAGAGAAGCTTGAGGAACGGCTCTCCGAGGCCGAGGTCGAGGCCGATGAGATCGTCGCGGAGGCCCAGAAGCGCGCCGAGGCCGAGCGACGGCGGATGCTTGAGGAAGTTGAGGAGGAGATCGAGGGCATGCTGGCCGACGCCCGTGAGGACGTCCGCAAGATGCGCCAGCAGGCGGTGGACGAGTTCCACGAAGAACTCGTCGATGCCGTCATTGGGGTCAGTGCCCAGATGGTAGAGAAAGCAGCCCCCCCCGAGGTACACGAGAAACTCGTTCAGCGCCTTGCCGACCGTATCTGGGAGATGGGTCAGGAGGAGATGGATCGGGTCCGAACCTTCCGTCGCTCGCTGGGGGACCGGACCCCAACGGCCCAAGTGACAACCGCCAGGCCTTTGTCGCAGGAGCAGCAGAACGAACTCGCCCGGACCTTCGCCGCGCTCGCCGATCGGCACGTCGATCTACAGGTCAACGTCGATCCTGACTTGGGCGCCGGCCTCCGGCTTCGCATCGGCGATATCCTGGTCGATAACTCGATTGCCGGCCAACTTGAGGGCTTGCGCGAGCAAGTCTCGGAAGCTGCGAAAGAGCGCTTACCCCCCCATGAGTAGTCACAGGCTGCATAGAGAGATCAAGCCGGACGTTTCGCGCTTGATGGAAATCATCCTGGACGAAGCTGAGGCACGGGAGGGCAAGACGAGGGTCAGTGAGCTTGAGATGCCAAGCCGCGTCAGGCACCTCATCTCCGAGATTGTCGCCCCTCCCATTGGGGCCCCGGACGTCCGACCGGTGCTGCAGTCGCTGCAGACCCGCGCCGCCGAGCAGGAGCTGGGCGTCATCTTCCGCGAGGTCGGAACGGTGCAGCACATCGGCGACGGGGTCGCGACGTTGTCGGGCCTTCCTCTGGCACGCACCGACGAACTGGTCGAGTTCCCCACCGGAGTCCGAGGCATCATCCTGAACCTGGATCATACTCGCCTCGATGTGGTCCTTTTGGGATCCGATGCCGGCATTCTGGGCGGAGACCTGGTCACGGCCACGGGAGAGCGAGTGCGCGTGCCGGTGGGCCATCAGCTGCTCGGACGCGTCATCGATCCCCTGGGGCAACCCCTCGATAATGCGGGTCCGATCCAGTTCACCGAAACTCGGTTCCTCGAACGGGAGGCCCCGGACATCGTCGAACGTTCGCCCGTCAACGAGCCGCTGTACACCGGAACCAAGGTCATCGACGCTCTTCTTCCCATCGGGCGCGGTCAGCGCGAGTTGATCTTGGGCGATCGCCAGGTCGGGAAGACAACCCTGGCCGTCGACGCGATCCTGAGTCAGCGAGATTCCGACGTCGCCTGTGTCTACGTGTCCATTGGCCAGAAAAAGAGCTCCGTGCTGGCCATCATAGACACGCTGCGGCGTAACGATGCTCTGCCCTATACCACCGTCGTTATGGCCAGCCCCGAGGATCCGCCGGCCGTCCGCTACGTAGCGCCCTACGCTGCCTGTGCCGTCGCCGAGTTCTTCATGGACGAAGGGCGTGACGCCCTGATCGTGTATGACGACCTGAACAAGCACGCCGACGCTTACCGGGAGCTGAGCCTGCTTCTGCGGCGGCCTCCGGGTCGGGAGGCCTACCCGGGGGACATCTTCTATATCCACGCCCGTCTCCTGGAACGAGCCTGCAAGCTTCGACCGGACCTGGGGGGGGGCTCCCTCACAGCCCTGCCCATCGTGGTCACCCAGCGCGGCAACGTCTCTGCCTACATACCTACCAATCTGATCTCGATCTGCGACGGACAGATTGTGCTGGACACCGACCTCTTCAACAGGGGCATCAAACCAGCCGTCGATGTGGGTCAGTCGGTGTCGCGCGTGGGCGGTGAGGCCCAGTCAGACGCCATGCGGGACGTTGCCGGCGAGCTTCGGCTTGAACTGTCCCAATACGAAGAGGTTTCCCGCTTCGCGCGATTTGGCGCTGAAGTCGACGCGGCTACGCGACGTCAGATCGAGCACGGACGGAGACTACGGGCTGCCCTCAAGCAGCGCCCCCATCAACCGCTCTCTCTGGCATCGCAGATCGTGATGCTCCTGGCGGCGACGGAGGGTATCCTGGACCGCTTCGTCGTGGATGACGTCCCCGCCTTCGAAGAGGCGGTTCTGGACCTCGTCAGAAAGAGGGAGCCGGAGATGCTCCAGCAGATCGACCGCACGGGGGAGCTGCCGCCCGACACCCGTCAGACACTGATGGCACTAGTTTCCGACTACACCGCCCGCTGGTCCGAAAGGGGATCAGGCCAATGAAGATGATCATGGCCGTGACACCACGCGACGAAGCTGAGCGGGTCCTCCGCGCCCTGGTGCAAGCTAAGTACACCGCGACCTACGCCGAAACCCGCGGTGGGATGCTGCGCCAGGCCCAGACGACTCTCTTCATCGCCGTGGCAGCCCAGGATCTCGAGGAGGTCCTTGGAATTCTGAAGGAGAACTGCCGCTCAGAGGCCCTGATCGAACAACCTGAAGGAGAGGAAGGCAGACCGATGCCGGCAAAACCAAGGCTCGGTGGAGCTGTCGTCTTCGTCTGGGACTTGGAGCGCACCGAGACCTACTGAGCCCACCCGGGCATGCCGGCGCAGGAAGCGGTAGAATGGAACAGATAGAACGAGCGCGAGAGCGCCTGGAGAATGTCCAGGGTGTGAAGCCCATCCTGGGCGGCTTGCGGACCATCTCCCTGGGGAGTTGGCAAGCGGCGCTCAAGCGTCGCAGCAGCGTCCACCACTACGCCATGCGTCTGGAGTCGATGCTCCCGTGGCTGCTACCCCACCTCGAGGCCCACGGCAGCCTCCTGTCCCGGGCCAGAGCGCTTTTGTCACCGGCCCTTGCCCGTCTTGCTGATCGCGATCCCGCCTCTGAGGAGACCTCAAGACCAAGTCAGGTCAAGGTGCTGGTGATCGGCAGCGAGCGGGGGCTGTGCGGGCGTTTCAACTCAGCCGCTGCCGATCAGCTCGACGCGTACCTGAGGGCGGAGTCGGTTGCCGGGTCCACCATCGAGGTTCTGGTCCTCGGCAGTCGGGCTCAGAGAATCCTCAAGCGGCGGGGATACGAGCCGACCGCCGCCGGGACGATCTCAATGACCACCCTCCCACCCCCTGCTCTGCCCTTCGACCTGGCTCGCCGCTGGCTGGGCGCATACGAGGACCGGCAGTTGGACCGGGTCGACGTCATATACAACCGGTACCGGGGCACCGGCGCCTATGAACCGACCATCATCGCTCTGATTCCACCCCAGCTCCCCACCGATGAGCAACCTTCCCACCGACAGCCTCCGGGGCCGGGACCCGGCGATCCGCTGGGGAGACTACCGGCGGAATCGGGACGCACAACCTACCCTCCGATCGTGGATACCGATCCGCTAAGCCTCTATGCCGCCGTCCTGGAGCAGTCGGTCGCGGTCCGCCTCTACGGCATCCTACTGGATTCGGCGGCTGCTGAGCATTCCACTCGCTTCCAGTTGATGGAATCGGCGACCCAGAACGCCGATCGCCTGATCGAGGAGCTGACCCTCGCCATTCAGACCGCCCGCCGCCAAGCCATCACACAGGAGATGCAGGAGTTGGCCGCCGGAGCGGGCCTCCTCGGTCGCCAGTGAACCGGCGGATCACGAGAGGCTAGACAAGCTTCTCGCCCGAGACATCGGGACCCAGCCCCAATTGCCTCAGCGCTCGTTCCTCCAGCCGGTGAGACAGGATGTCCGGGTTCTGACCATCGAGGGGAATCTGCCCGGCGGACATGGATCCATGTCCCCCGGATGAGCCGAGGTCCCCCACGATGGCTCGAATCGCCTCCCCGGCACCCCGTCGACAGTTCGTCCGCAGTGAGATCATCAGAGTATCCTCATAGACGCCCATACATACCACCCACTGGACACCCCTGAGCCTCAGAAGGAGATCCGCCATCTCTGCTGGGAGATCAGGCCGCGTCATCTGCCCCATGCTCGTGATCAGCACGTCCCGGTACACACGGGCCGACTGCAGCCCGGCGACCAGACCCCGGAAGTACTCCGGGGGCACCTGAGCTCTCTCAATCTCCAC
This sequence comes from Thermoflexales bacterium, assembly GCA_007123205.1. GTDB lineage: Bacteria > Chloroflexota > Anaerolineae > B4-G1 > B4-G1 > SKLM01. The sequence continues at coordinate 9,366 of SKLM01000175.1, read as the reverse complement.
CAGGGCGTGGACATCCACCCGGGACTGAAGGTGGAGGTACGCGGACACGTCCGATTGACTGGCACCTCGCCCCAGCCCCATAGTGTCGGTCTTGATCCCGTAGAATAGGGCGGTGGCAATCGACGGCGGCAGCTCCACATCGGCAGCCTGACAGTACTCCGTCAGGATGGTGGACGTAGCGCCGACGTCTGGACGCACGTCAGCGAAGGGAACCGTCGAAGTCTCCTCTCTCTTCGGATGATGGTCGAACACAATCACCACGTTGGCTGAGTCACTCAGGGCGTTGTTGCCAGCGCCAGGTTGCGTGTCGACCAGAGCGATGGGTAGCGCGTCGGACACCTCGGTCTCGGTGAGCAATCTTAGTGGGTACCCAAGCTGGCGCACCAGCGCCTTGTTCTCCGCCCTGCCCACAATGCCGCGGTAGGCGATCCAGGATTCTAGATGGAGCTTCTCTTTCAACAACCACTGCAGAGCCACCCCACTGGCGATGGCATCCGGGTCAGGGTCGTTGTGAGTGAGGATCAACAGGCTTGTGGCATCTCCCACAGCTCCGTATAAGGATTCAGGATGTCTTACCATTCCACTGGTTCCCTCGTCAATCTCGCGAATCCCGATGTGGCTGCCGCTGAGCACCGATTCTACTGCACCCAGCGAGCGTGGGCAAGGCCCCGGCCCACAGGCCCGAGGCAGTCAACCCGGCGCGTCACACAGCCGGCCGCTCTCCTCCATTTGACACCCTGGAGAAATCCTGTAGAATTACGAACGGATCAGGAGGCGCTGGCGATTGACTCGGCTCCGGCCCACGTAGCTCAGCTGGTAGAGCACACCCTTGGTAAGGGTGAGGCCATGGGTTCGATCCCCATCGTGGGCTCTGGGTAGTTGTACGATAAAGAAAGATTTAGGGCAAGGTTATGGCTAGGAAACCGATTCGACGAGAGATCACTCTGGCGTGTACGGAGTGCAAGGAACGCAACTATACAACCGAGAAGAATCGTCGCAATGATCCTAACCGGTTGGAGTTGCGGAAGCACTGTCCCCGGTGCGGTGAGCACACCGCCCATCGGGAGACCCGCTAGCAGTCTCAGGCCAGTAGCTCAACTAGGCAGAGCACCGGTCTCCAAAACCGGGGGTTGCGGGTTCGATTCCTGCCTGGCCTGCCTGGGAGAACGTGAAGACACCGCCGGGTGTATGGCGGTGTCTTAGGATGTGAGGGCACCTGTAGATGGCTTGGGCCAGCAGGGCGCTCTTCTGAGGGAGCGGTCACAGTGGCAAGATCACGGGCGAAAAAGCGAACGTTTTGGACACAACTGCAGGATAGTGCGTTGGTGCAGTACCTGCGGAACACACGTGCAGAGCTGCGAAAGGTCCACTGGCCGACGCGGGAGGAGGCGCAGAACCTAACCAAGATCGTATTAGCCGTCACGGTGGGAATGGCAGCGTTCATGGGTCTGCTGGACTACCTCTTCTCCGTGCAACTGCGAGGGCTCATTGTAGGCGATCCCTTGGCCATCGGAATCACGATCTTCGCCGTGGTGGCGGTTGCCGTGGGAGCAGTGATCGTCAACCGTCAGATGGTGTAGTCCTCTCGAGCTATTGGCATGTTCGCGCAGGTCAACGATCCAGATCCGGGGTCCATAATGGAAAACGACGCCACTTCGCCTGAAACACCGTCTCCCGAACCCGCAGCGGAGAGTACTCCGACCGAGGGCCCGCTGATCGACCGGGACCCCGAGGATGAGCTGGAGCAACAGGACCCGTCGGGTGACGCCGCCTCTCCAGCAGCGGAAGTGGCCGAGTTGGTAAAGGAGACGGAGAATCAGGCTCTCGAAGAGGCTGAGCTTGGCGAGCCCGACGATGACCGTCAATGGTACGTCATCCATTGTTACTCGGGGCGCGAGCAGAAGGTCAAACACAAGCTGGAGAGCCGAGTCCAATCCCTCGGAATGGAGGATAAGGTCTTCGAGGTGGTCGTGCCCACCGAGGACGAGATGGAGTTGCAGCACGGAGAGCGCCGCACCGTCGAGCGCCGCATCTTCCCCGGCTATCTGCTGGTTCAGATGATCCTCGACGATGAGTCCTGGTATGTGGTGCGCGACACCCCCGGCATCATCGGCTTCGTCGGTATGGGCGACCGGCCTACCCCCTTGCGTCCTTCCGAGGTCAGTAGCATCATGGAACGGATGGAGGCGGAAGCGCCCAAGATAAAGGTTTCGTTCGAGCCTGGGGAGAAGGTCCGCATCATTGACGGGCCCTTTGACGGGTTCATCGGTATGGTGGACCAGATCGATATGGAGAAGGCTACCGTCCACGTGATGGTCTCGTTTTTCGGGCGCGAGACGCCGGTGGAGCTCGATTTTCTCCAGGTCGAGAAGGTCTGAGAACACGGTGTGGGATTCCCATACCGATCCAGGTCGAGGTCAAGCTCTACTGCCGACCTCCCCTGGGTCCGCAGGCAGCCCACACTGGGCATTCTGTGCTGATTTGAGGTGATAGGATGAAGAAAGTAAAAGCAGTCGTCAAACTCCAGATTCAGGCCGGAAAGGCTAACCCAGCCCCCCCCGTGGGGCCGGCGCTCGCCCAGCACGGTATCAACCTGATGCAGTTCTGTAAGGCGTACAACGCCCGCACCGCGGGCCAGGCGGGGAACATCATACCGGCCGAGATCACCATCTACCAGGATGGGTCGTTCGATTTCGAGCTCAAGTCGCCCCCCACGGCGGACTTGCTGCGGAAGGCAGCTAGTGTAGAGAAGGGCTCGTCCGAACCAAACCGCGACAAGGTGGGTACCATTACCCGGGAGCAACTCCGGGACATCGCAGAGACGAAGATGAAAGACCTGAACGCCATCGACATCGAAGGCGCGATGCGGCAGATCGAGGGCACAGCCCGAGGTATGGGCATTCAGGTGGAGGCGTAGGCCATATTTCGCATAGGTGGGAGGGCTTTGCCCGTTAGCACCACAGGGAGGAACGATGCCAAGACACGGTAAGAAGTACCAGGAAGCACTAGCAAAGGTGGACCGCGAGCGTTTCTACACGCCGCGGGAGGCTTTGGAGCTGGTCAAGGAGACCAGCTACGCCAGCTTCGATGAGACCGTGGAGATCCACTTCCGGCTGGGGATCGATCCCCGGCACGCCGACCAGCAGGTGCGCGACACCGTTCGGCTGCCCCATGGACTGGGTAAGGAAGTCTCGGTGCTGGTCTTCGCCGCTGGCGAGGCGGGGAGGGTCGCTGAGGACGCCGGCGCTGACTACGTGGCCGACAGCGACGAGTGGTTCGAGAAGATCGAGGGCGGCTGGATGGAGTTCGACGCAGCCCTGGCCGTACCCCAGATGATGAGCAAAGTGGGGCGTCTGGGCCGCTTCCTGGGACCCCGAGGGCTGATGCCCAACCCCAAGGCCGGTACTCTGGTCGAGGCCGACGATCTGCCCAGGATGATCGACGAGATCAAGGCAGGCCGGGTGGAGTTCCGCGTCGACAGGTTTGCGAACTTGCACGTACCCATCGGCAAGGTCAGCTTTGCGACCGAGAAACTGCTCGAGAATTTCGCCACCATGGTCGATGCCGTCGCCAAGGCCCGGCCACCCGGAGCCAGTGGAAGGTACATCCGCAAGATCGTGGTCACGTCTTCGATGGGACCCGGTATCAAGGTAGACACGAACGAAGCTCTGGCCATGGAGGCCGTGCTCTAGCCTCCGGGCGCTTCACAATAGCATAGCCGCAGACAGCAGGTGCGCATAGAAGCGCTTAATTGGGGCCTGCCGAGGTACGTGACGAATCCATCCCTGGAAGTGCGTCTCTACGTCGGCACGACCAGGGATTCTTTCGTGGTCAGAAGAAGAGGGAGGTAAGTAAGCTTGGCGCTATCAAGAGAGGAAAAGATCGCACGTGTAGCACAATACACGGAGCAGCTTAAGGAGAGTCGGGCTCTCATACTCGTCGACTACCGGGGGCTTAGCGTCGAGGAGACGGACAAGATCCGCAGCGTCATGCGGCCCATTGCCGGCGAGTTCCAGGTGATCAAGAATCGTCTGTTGGCCCGGGCCCTCGCGGAACGCGGCATGACGCTGCCCGACGAATGGCTGACCGGGCCGACGGCCGTGAGCTTCTGTACCGGAGAACTGCCGCCGGTGGCCAAGGCCCTGGTGGAAGCGCGAGACGAGACCGACAAGCTGGCCCTGAAGGGGGGCTGGATGAACGAGGCCCTTCTCTCAGCGGCCCAGGTCGAACGCATCGCAGACCTCCCCTCACGGGAGGTACTGCTGGCACAAGTGCTGGGCGCGATCCACGGGCCCGGACGCCAGGTAGCCGGCACCATCGCTGGAGGCCTCCGCCAGGTGCTCAACGTGCTGCAGGCCTACGTGGACAAGCTGGAGGAGGGACCCGCCGGCGCCGAGATCGAATCGGCTGCTGAGCCCGCCTAAGCCCACTCACATCAGAGACTATCCGAGAGTCGCATGGCAGCGTTATCGGTTCGATCATTATCAGAAAGACGAGGAGGAAATCAGGAGATGGCAGATCTAGAGAAGATCGCGGATCAAATTGGCGAGCTTACTTTGTTGGAAGCATCGCAACTGGTGGAGATGCTGGAGGAGAAACTGGGCGTCAGCGCGGCGGCTCCCATGGCTATGGGGCCGATGCCGGGCGTCGTCGCTGAGGCAGAGGCCGAAGAAGAGAAGACTGAGTTCGACGTCGTCTTGAAAGAGGTTGGCCCCAAGAAGATCCAGGTCATCAAGGCCGTGCGCCAACTCACCTCCCTGGGCCTGCGAGAGGCGAAGGAAGTCGTCGACGCCAGCCCCGGTCCCGTGCTCGAGGCCGTGGCAAAGGAGGTAGCCGAAGACGCGAGATCGCAGCTGGAAGAGGCCGGTGCAGTGGTGGAGCTCGCCTAGGCAAGATCAGAGCCACGACGATCCCTCGGGATCACCCGTGCTCGTATGACGTCACCCAACGTCACCCACAGAGCCGCCTCGAACCAGGGGCGGCTCTGTGCCGCATCCCCTGCGCGCCGCCGAACGGCGAATACCAGGCAGAAACCGGAGACAGGATCCGATATCGATTAAGTTCGGACCCATGCACCTACCGACCTACGCGTCCTTCGTCTACCTCGGCCTGCTGGCTGGCGCGCTCCTCATCTACCTGGAGGCCCGCCGACAGCAGCTGCCACACATGGCCATCGTGGATGCCGCCCTGGCCACCGGAGTGGGGAGCGTGCTGGTCGGCCGGGCCATGTACGTCGGAGTCCATTGGAGCTATTACCAGACCCACTTTGGGGAAGCCTTGCGCCCTTGGGACGGGGGGCTGGCCTGGCAGGGAGCCCTCATCGGTGGCGTGATGGGTACCGCCGTGGCGTGCACCTTACGGGGCCTACCCCTGACACCAATCCTGGATCTCCTGACGCCAGCCGCCGCGTCGGTGGCAGCCTTCGCCTGGCTGGGCTGTCACACCGCCAGCTGCGCGTACGGCATCGAGACCTATCCCGGCCAGGGCCTCCTCTGGAGGCTGAGCCTTGACCTGCCCGATCTGTACGGCATCCGCCAGCCCCGCATCCCGGTCCAACTGCTGGGCGCCGGCTGGAGCGCGCTCGTGCTGGCCGTTGTCCTGATCACCCGGCGCCGCACACCACACCACGGGACGATCTTTGCCCTGTGGGTCTCGCTCCAGAGCCTCGGCTCTTTCGGCCTGGCACTTTGGCAAGCGGACCCTATGCCCCAGGTGTCGGGCTGGCGCGTCGATCAGATCATCAACCTGTTTCTCTGCGGTGTCGGACTAACGGCCGCTCTGGCAATGATGATCCGACAGCGGCCCGACTCCGGTTCGGGATAGCACCCGCCAACAGCCAGAGAGTGGCTTTCCTGTCTTGCCGCCCTACCGTAAGGTAGTGGAACAGCATCAAGCCGGGAATCCCGCCGGTGGATGGACGCTGGGGACTCCCCTTTCTGGACGGAGATCCCCCGACAGAGAGGCCAGAGGTCCCTTCTTCACAGGGCTCATGCTCCCCCACCGAAGAACGCGCGCGACTCCGTTGCTCCCGCTTCGTTGCGTGCTATAATCTCGCCTGAGACGAGCGCTCATGCCTTGTCCCAACGCTCACGGGCCCGGCCAGGCGCTGCTCATCTGTGGGCTCAGGCTCCATCGAGTCCGTATGCCCGATAGTCCAACTAGATTGGATAAGGCCGATATCCGATGTTAGACCGTCCCCCAGTCGACGACTCCCTCGCCCTGGGAGCCCAGTGTTCGGAGGACAGACTGGCAACCTGGCAAGTCCGCAGGAGACTGGACGTAACATTCTCGACCGTCACGGGCGCCAGCCATGTCCCTTGGGCCCCGTGCCGACCCGATGGCGGCGGGCAAAGCGTATGAAGATCCTCAAGTGGACGGCAGTGCTGACCATCGCTACCGCAGCGACAGGCCTGATGATCGTGCTCGGGTTCCGCTGGTGGGCCGAGCGCCGCTATGCCGCACAGGTCTACGGGTCCGTCGAGGACGTCCCACCCCGGCCCGTCGCCCTGGTCCTGGGTGCTGGATTGCGCGCCGATGGCTCCGTGGCACCGGTCTTGGCTGACCGGGTGACCACGGCAGCCGACCTGTATCACGCGGGGAAGGTGCAAAAACTGCTCTGCACCGGGGACAACCGCTTCGTCGACTACAACGAGCCGGCTGCGATGAAGCGGTATGCCATGGCCCTGGGCGTGCCCGCGGAGGACATCGTCCTCGACTACGCCGGGCGCCGTACCTACGACAGCTGCTACCGCGCCAGGGCCATCTTTGGCATCCAGGACGCCATTCTCGTCACGCAGCGCTTCCACGTGACCCGCTCGCTGTACCTATGCGAGGCCCAGGGGCTTGATGTGGTGGCGGTCACCGCGGACCGGAGGATCTATGCCCCGCGGCAGATCGTCTGGAGGACCCGGGAGTATCTGGCCCTCCTGCTGGCCTGGTGGGATGTCAACGTCCGACAGCCGGTCCCCATCCTGGGCAACCCGGAGCCCATCGACCTCGCCACGAATCCCTGACTCGACCCGGTATCCCGGGCTGAGCGTGCCCTCCGGGAAGAGCAGAACGAGCCACCTCGCGGCTTTGACATGTTCACGCTCAAGGTGACCACCACTTGAGTCGAGACGCCCGCAAGCCGAAGCCTCCATCCATCAAGGGCCCTCTGGACGCTGGAGCGATTCTGCCCAGGGCCGGTCACCTGAGCGACGGGGACAAGCAACCCCGCCGGTCAGCCACCCCAGCGACTTGACGCAGCGAACGGTCGTGGTATAATCTTTTCCGTCGCCGGTGTAGCTCAGTCGGTAGAGCAACTGACTTGTAATCAGTAGGTCATGGGTTCGAATCCCATCGCCGGCTCAGGGTTGCGGGTTGCGCACGCAGCCCGTCAAGACGACACAAGCGCATCGTGGGTCGGTGTCCCGAGCGGCAAAGGGGGCGGACTGTAAATCCGCTGGCACAGCCTTCGCAGGTTCGAGTCCTGCCCGGCCCACCTTTTCGTTGCCCTCACCCCTCCATACCGGTGCACGAAAGCACTGAGAGAACATGGAGGCCAGGTAGGCCCGGGTCCTGTGTGCTCGATCCCTCCTCTCCAGCCCCGAGGACGCCCATTCCCTCGCCATCAGGTTGGAACACGGTTGGTTGGTGATCTAAGCTGAGCCGGTCAGGTATGGGGTTGCCGTGCGGCGAGGCCTGTCTCTAATATCCCTGAGATCGAAAGACCCACAGGGGAGGCCGGGATTGGGCAACACTGGATCTTCCGCCGGGGCCCGATGATTGGGGGGAGCCACATGCAAAGACCCTGACGGAGTTCCTTCCGTCAGGGTCTCTGTGTTCTCCTCGGCGTGACGTTTCCGTCAGCGCGACGGCCCCACTGCACGGGGCCGGCATCACCCCAACCAGCACACCCACAGCGTGTTAGTCGGAGCTATGCCTTGTCTAGCTGCTACTCGGCACCCAAATCGAACCCGGTGTCGATGGTCCCGGCGATGATCCCCTGCCGCACCTCGTCGACCGCTGCCTTCAGCTCATCCGGCACCTGATCCTCGAACTCGTTGAACGGGGAGATCTGCACGCCCTCGTTTTCCAGGGTTCCCACGAAGTTCGTCCCACCCTGGAACTGACCTTCGTATGCCTGCCGGATCGAAGTGGAGACCGCCACGTCCATCCGCTTCTCCACGCTGGTCAGCATCACGTCGCAGAACTCGGGAGCGCTCACGCACCAGTCCGTATCCACACCGATGAGCATCGTCCCCGGGTTCGCCTGCACCGCGGCAGCCGTCCCCAGACCCACCGGACCGGCGACGGGCATGATGATGTCCGCTCCTTCCGCGATGAGGTCCTCCCCGACGCGGCGACCGTCCTCCGTCGACTCGAAGTTACCGACGAAGAGATCCGTGCCCAGGACCTGGACGTTCGTGCCGTGCTGCTGATTGTAGTACTGAGCACCGGCCTCGAAGGCATCCATGAAGATGGTCACGGTCGGAATCTCCAGTCCGCCGAAGGTCCCGATGATCCCCGTCTGCGTCATCCCCGCCGCCACATACCCGGCCAGGAATGCCGCCTCGTCCGTCGAAAAGAGCAGCCCCTGCAGGTTGTCGAGCCGCGGGCTCTGCGCCTCATCCCACATGCCGGGGGCCCAGCCGAAGTCGACGATGGCGAAGAAGGTGTCCGGGTTCTCCTCCGCGAAGGTGTAAGTGTCACCCGCCAGGAGGAAGCCCACGGTCACGATCATGCCGTAGTCCGCCTCGAGGAACTCGGTGATGTTGGGGACGTAGTCAGTCGGCGCCCCCGATTCCAGGTAGTCGACGGTGATGCCCAGGTCGTCCCGGGCTATCTCCATGCCACGCCAGGAGGTCTCGTTGAAGGACGCATCGTCGATACCCCCGATGTCCGTCACCATCCCGGCCTGGAAGTCCGGCTCCACCAGATCCTCTGGCGCACAGGCTACGAACAGTGCGAGCACTGTCAGCAGGCTTACCACAGTCACTAGGGTCTTTCGCATTGCAGCTCTCCTCCTTTTATGTAAGATCGGATCTCCGGAACAATTGGCCCTCTCACGCCCTGCCGGGACGCAGCCCGGCCTCCTCCTCCTCAAGCTCCAGCCTCATCAAGAGAGCACACCACCATTATAGCGAAAGCACGGCAGAGGGCAAACTGGAGCAGGTGGTAAGCGCCTCGGAGGGGTCTGCGACCGAGACTACCGAAATGGCTAGCTCTGAGGGGTCTGCGACCCCGACTTCCCACCAGAGCCCACCACCCCAACCCCACTCCGCCTGCTCTTTGGCTAGCTCTGAGGGGTCTGCGACCCCGACTTCCCACCAGAGCCCACCACCCCAACCCCACTCCGCCTGCTCTTTGGCTAGCTCGGAGGGC
>SKLM01000339.1 GCA_007123205.1 Thermoflexales bacterium | reverse complement strand
TGTTCGTTGGACACGTGTTCCTGGTCACCGGGGTGGTCAGGTGGCTGTCCTCGGCCGGGTGGTCAGAGGCGAGGGACGTGAGCCGGCTAGGGCAAGTCTCGGGTGGAGTGGCTTTGGTCGTACCGGGCCTTGCCCTGATCGTGGCCGGCCTGCTCCCGAACCTTCTTCTCCCCAACGGGTCGGGTATCTCGCCTACGGTCATGCTTGGGGAACCAGGGCTCATCGGATGGGCGCTCTGGATCGGGGGCGTTGGTGTCGGCGCTGTGCTGGGGCGGTACGATCGCCATGTCCGGCGCGCCCTCTCTCCGGCGATCGACACGGCTCACGAGCTGATCGGCCTTGATTGGGCCTACCGCCTGTCGGCCGGCGCTTTCGACCAGGGCCTCGCCGTGATCCGCACCATCGACGACATCCTGGCCGGACGAGGAGCCTTACTATGGTCTTTCGTCCTCTTCCTTAGTGTGATCCTGGTGTTGAGGCTCAGGTAATGGCGATATTGAGGGCTCTTCTCGAGCAGTTATCCACCCTCGCGGCGACACCCGCGGTGGTAGGCATCCTCGTCGCGGCCCCACTATTGGTGGTCAGCCGCGATTGGCGGCTCAACTTGCTGAGCCTGGCGGCGAAGTATACTTTCGTTGCCCTTCTGATGACACAGGTCATGCCTCTCGAGATGGTCGCCCTGAAGGGGCTCATCGGTTGGCTCATCTGTCTAATCTTCTATCTGACCGAGCAGCAATCGAAGTCCCTCACGCGGGCCGCTGGGGAGACGGAGGGACTGTCGCTCCAAACGTGGTCTGCGGCGCGTATAGAAGGCTGGAGGCGGCAGGGGGTATCCTCCCAGGGATTGTTTGGCTTGATGGCGGCGTTGATGGTCGCCGTGGTGGCGTACGCCGCTGCGTCCTCTCTGCCCCTCCCCGAAACGCCGGCCGAGATCTCCTTGGTCTCCTACCTTCTCGCCGGGCTGGGAATCCTGCTGCTGGGACTGAGCCAGGATCCCCTACGGGTCGGAATAGGGATGCTGATGTTCTTGGCGGGATTCGATCTGTTCTACGTTGCGTTGGAGCACAGTCTGGTTGTCACCGGCTTCCTGGGGGCGCTCAGCTTTGTCATCGCGCTCGTCACAGCCTATCTCAAGACGGTTCAGGCGGCCAGCATTGATACGGGGAGAGGCGGGTGATTGCAGGACTTCTCCTGTTCCTGATCCTCCCCCTCGCTGTCGCAGGCGCTGTGTACGCGGTGCGCCAGTGGGCAGCGCTCTCCTCCCTGCTCGCCATCAGCACCTGTGTCGCCCTGGGCATCATCATTGTTGTCGTCCCTCTTGGTCGCACCATCGATCTCTGGGGGCGGCAGATCGTCATGGGGGGCACACTCTCGCTCCTGGGGCGTGAGTTGGTGCTGCGGGATGTCGATCGTGTGGCCATCGCTTTCCTCTACTTCACGGCTGCTGCGGCCTTTGCGCTGGCATGGTGGGCCTCGCCGCGGTCGCTGCTCCTTCCCGTTGGATTGGCCTCCCTCAGCCTGCTCAGCGGAGCGCTCCTGATCCGGCCGCTCATCTACGCCGTGTTGCTGCTCCAGTTGGCCATAGCGGTTTCTCTGTTCGGGCTCCAGCATGAAGACCGGCCCCCTACCCGGGGCGGGCTCCAGTACCTGTCTTTCTCCTTGCTGGCTTTGCCCGGCCTCCTGACCATTCACTGGCTGATGGAGCGGTATGCCTTGACGCCGGAGAACACGGCCCTCCTTCATAACTCCGCCATCCTGTTAGTCCTATCGTTCGCCCTGTTGCTGGGCAGCGTTCCATTTCACCTGTGGATCCCGTCACTCACCGGCGACAGCAACCTTCTAGCCAGCGGGTTTGTCCTTACGGTCAACCACGGTGTGGTCTGGTTCCTGATGCTCTCCTTTTTGGAGACCTATCCAGAATTTGGTGCCCACGCTGACTTTGCCTCCCTTGCCTCCACGGCCGGGCTCTCCATGGTCGTGGTTGGCGGGTTCTTCGCTGCTGCTCAGCGGCGCCCTGAACGCCTGGTGGGGTACGGGGCCCTGATTGACAGCGGTGTCGCCTTGGTGGCCCTGGGCATGTACAGTGACCGCGGTCTCGTCCTCGCCCTGTTGGGGTTGATCGTTCGGCCCTTTGGTTTGGTGCTCATGGGGGCCGGGCTGCAGGACTTACGCCCCCCGGGGGGGCCTGGCGATGCGTTGGAGAGTCTCAGAGGAAGGGCGTGGAGGTCGCCCTGGGGAGCGCTGGCCTTCCTTGTGGGGGGATTGTCCCTCGCTGGGATGCCGACAACCGCCGGCTTCGCTGCTCGGTGGGCTCTCTATCGCGCCTTGGCGCCATCTCATCTGGGCTCTGCGTTGCTAGTCATGGCGGCGAGTGTCGGTCTGATGATCGGGATCTGGAGAGCGTTCTCCGCTCTTCTCTCCCGGCCCCTGGGTCCTGATGGAGAGGATGAAGAGACAAAGGGGCCGGCTCCCGCGCGGCGGACGTTGCTGACGGGCCTCGTGGCGGCAGCGGTGCTCTCCTCCATCTGCATCGGGCTGTGGCCCCAGATCATCACGCCCATCTCCCTCCAATTGGCGAGCATGGTGACCTTTCTTCCGTAAATGAGTCTGCCGAACGAGTTTCGGTTTAGCCAAGCGAGTCTCCAGGACTACGTCGACTGCGCCAGACGTTTCCAGCTGCGCCATGCCCGGCGGTTGCGCTGGCCGGCCCCGCAAGTCTCTCCCGCCCTCGAATACGAGCACCATCTCCAGCGCGGGGCCGCTTTCCACCGCTTGATCCAAAGACACCTCCTCGGATTCCCGATGGAACCGCTGTCGCCCCTTGTGAGCGATCCTCTGCTCCGCCAATGGTGGCAGAGCTATTTGGAGGCGGCGCCGGGCAACTTGCCCGTCAGTAGCTATCCCGAGATGGCACTGTCCGCGCCGGTAGGGCGGTTCCGTCTGGTGGCGCAGTATGACCTCGTTGCTGTAGACCAAGGAGAGCGGGCCGTCATCGTCGACTGGAAGACCACCATCAGACGGCCCGATCGGGCGACGCTTCGTGATCGGCTGCAGACACGCGTCTACCCGTATCTGCTCGTCCGGGCGGGAGCGCTCTTGAACGCGGGTCAGCGCTTTCGACCGGAACAAGTCAGTATGGTCTACTGGTTCGCCAACTTCCCTGAGATGCCGGAATGGTACAATTATGATGACGATAAGTACGGATCTGACCACGATCTTCTCAGCGAGCTCATTGCGGAGATAGCGGGGAGACTCGACGAACGGCACGGGGATGCCCTCCTCCTCTCCACTGACCAGCGGCGTACCTGTCGCTACTGCGAGTATCGCTCGCTCTGTCGCCGTGGGGTGGAGGCGGGCCTACTCCATAAGCGCCAGGATGTCTCTGCCGATCACATAGCGGAAAGCATGCTTGAGCTAGACTTCGATTTCGAGCAGGTAGCCGAGATCGATTACGGGTAGCTCGGGCTGCACTGCTAACCGCTCGCTGCCCGCCGTGCCCCAGGGCCACCGTAGGAGGACCACAATGACAGACCGAAGGACCCCCGATTGGGTCAAGGACGCCGTCTTCTACCAGATCTTCCCTGACCGGTTCGCCCGCAGTGAACGCGTCGGCAAGCCCTCCAATCTGGAATCGTGGGACTCGCCTCCCACGGCCTACGGCTTCAAGGGAGGCGATCTCCTCGGCATAGTCGAGCACCTCGACTACCTGGCTGACCTGGGGATCACTGCCATCTACCTCAACCCGATTTTCCAGTCGGCGGCCAATCATCGTTACCATACGCAGGACTATTACCGCGTCGACCCCCTGTTGGGCGGTGATGCGGCTTTTCGCCGGTTGCTAGATGCGGCCCGCGCCCGCGGGATCCGCGTGGTCTTGGATGGTGTGTTCAACCACGCCAGTCGCGGGTTCTACCAGTTCTACCACACGTTGGAGAACGGGGCGGCATCTCCCTACCTGGATTGGTTCCACTTCGACACGCCCAGGCTCGAGGGGGGACGACGACCTGCGGCCTACCCCGAAAGGCGCGAGCAGGACGGCTGCCCGGGCGCCCCGAACAGCCAGGAGGCTTTCGGCTACCGGGCATGGTGGGATCTGCCGGCCCTGCCTGAGTTCAACACCGACTCTCCGGAGGTACGACGTTTCCTCTTCGATGTGTCCCGCTACTGGCTCGAGCAGGGTATCGATGGCTGGCGGCTCGATGTGCCGGCCTGCATCGACGACGATAGCTTCTGGCAACAGTTCCGCAGCGAGGTCAAGGACGTCAACCCCGACGCCTATATTGTGGGGGAGATCGCCTCGGATGCCACACGTTGGCTACAGGGCGACCAGTTCGACGGGGTGATGAACTACCTGTTCACCAGGGCCTGCCTCGGCTTCTTCGGGGGCGCCGCCGTCGACAGCGAGTTGCTGCCTCCGCCCCTGCGTCCCCTGGACACGCCGCTGGGGGCGGCCTCCTTCGCCCGGCGGATCGAGGAACTCCTCACGATGTACCCGCGTGAGGCCACTCTGGCCCAGCTGAACCTGCTGGGCAGCCACGACACACCCAGATTCCTGACGTTGGTTCAAGAGCGTAAGGCTGTGTTGCGCCTGACCGTCGTCTTTCAGATGACCTACCCGGGGGCCCCCTCCATCTACTACGGGGACGAGATCGGCATGCTTGGGGGTCCAGACCCCGATTGCCGGCGTGCCTTTCCGTGGGACGAGAGCTGCTG
>SKLM01000293.1 GCA_007123205.1 Thermoflexales bacterium | reverse complement strand
TCCTTTTTTGAGCGATCCAGTCGAGCCGCAGCCCCCGCGCCCTTCCCGTCTATGCCGCGCCGCCGCTTCCGCGAGGTACTTCTCGTCTGTTCGACTCATAACGACGCTCCTTCATTGGTAACATTTACTCGTGAGTAAACGAATCCCGTAGGGTAACATTCTTAGTGAGTCAAGTCGGCCCATTGATCTTCACAGCGGAATGTGATATAATGCAAAGAGGTGCCCGTCGAGTGAGGAAGACCGGAGGTGGTTATCTGTCCCTACAGACAACATCCGCCATCAGGTGCCGGCGGTGATCAGCATTCACAACCTGCACATCAACCGCCCCGCGACTTCGTATCAGGAGCTGTTCGGCTGTGCAGCCTCAAGCGCCCGATTTCGCAACACGCGCTCGGCGGCATAGTGGACCCCGGGCTCACCCTGGATGCGCGGATAAGAGAGCTCGCATGGGGCTCGCAGGATGACCCTCCCCGCAGCTTCGGATGGAGAGAGGCTGTTCAGGGAATACTGCCAACTATGCCTGCGCCATCCGTATAGAGGCAGCTACGATCGGTTTTCCGTGTTGTGCCAGGGCGCTGCGCCGGTCCCGCCAGTGCTCGGCCAACACCATAGGTAGAGCCCTAGGAGGTAATCTCGATGAAGGGCAGACTGATTGCCGTATCAGTGGTTGGGTTGTTCTTGGTGTCGCTGTTGTCGTCATCTGTGGTGGCCAATCCTCCCGATCCGACTCCGTGGCACGATTGTGCCTGCGGTGATCAGGCCTGCGCCGCCAGCGGGGCTGGTCGTCTGGTCGTGGAGCCCGCTCAACTACGCCTTGACCACCCCGAAGCACTTCCTCAGTCGGCCCCTGTTGCCCCGGCCTCAACAGCCCAGGGCTGGACCAACATCATGACGGAGGACTTCGGTTGGGGGTTCCCTGGCGCTGGATGGACGGTCTTCGACAACGATGGGCCGATCAACGGGGAGTACTACTGGGGTGGCACCGGTTGCTTCGACTGGGGCGCGTCCGGCAACCGCACTGCCATTCCCCACGGCGCGGGTGCCGATGCCATGTTCCCTTGTTGGCATCCCTACCCGCCGAACATGGATTCCTGGATGGCGTACGGCCCCTTCGACCTGAGCGCTGCGAACGACGCCGAGCTGCTCTTTGATCTGTACCTCGACACCGAGCCGCACAGCGATCACCTGTTCTGGGGCGTTTCCATCGATGGCATGAATTTCGACGGCTATGTGGCGAGTGGTGTGACCGACGCGTGGGTGCCGATCACGCTCAGCTTGGCGAACGATCCCTACCTGGACGACTACACGGGCAAATCCCAGGTGTGGATTGCCTTCGTCTTCCAGAGCGACAGTCATGACACGGACCACTCTGGTCCCTGGGTGGACAACGTCGTCCTCCGGGCGCGAGTCGGCGACTGTCCGGGAGCCGCGACTCTGACCTACATCACCGACACCGACAACGAGAACAACAACCTCACCGGCACCCCCGACCACGATATGGGGCGCACGAATTACGACTGCATCTACAACGAGCGCTACAAGCCGCAGTGCCCGGACCTGCGGGACAGCCGCGCCCCCATCGAGTTCAACATCTTCGTGGATTCCCTGCCTCCCTCCATCACCAGTGCTCAACTCAGCCTGCTGGCGTGGGATGTCGACGAAGAGGGAGATCCATTGAATCCGAGCCGGCCCGTCGAGCTCGACAAGGTCTACTTCAACGGGCACTTCGTGGGCACCCTCACGGGTGCCGATCAGGCCTACAGCACCTCCGTCTTCGACATCAACCCCTTGTGGGTGAGACAGGGGAAGAACCTGGTCGAGGTGGAGGTCGACGCCCTGGATGGCTGCTGGTGCGTGATGATCGAGTGGGGGCAGCTCATACTGAACGGTGGGGGCGGAGCGGCCTCGATCAGATATGCCTACAACGATCGCAGCTGCTGTGCGCCGGGCGATACCGTGAACATACTCGTAGAGGTCGACACGGCCCTGGCAAGCCAGGAAGTTCGAGTCGAGACCAGCCTGATCGACCCGAACAACGTCACGGTTGCCGCCACGACGCGGACCTTCACCACCTACGGGTCTCAGGACGACTCCTTTGTGGAATCTCTCACGCTGCCTGCCAACGCAGTCTCGGGCACCTATACCAAGCGGGTCATCGTTTACGATACCTGTAGCGAGACCCAGAACGACATCTGGACGCACACGGCCGAGGTCGACCCGAGCTGCGGCCTCGTGACGCCGGTGGTGACCGAGACCCCCACGCCAACGGCGACTCCGACGAAGACCCCGACGCCAACGCCGGACCCATGCAGCGTGGAGGGCAACAAGACGGCCAGCCCCAACCAGGTAGAGCCCGGGGGCGAGACCGAGGTGAAGATAACCCTCCACGGCTACGGCGATTGTCCCGAGCGCGTCCAGAATGTGGACGTGATGCTGATCATCGATCGCTCGGGCAGCATGGGGGGCACGCCCATGCAGGATGCCAAGAACGCCGCCAAGGCCTTCGTCGACATGCTCGACCTCAGCCCGGGTGGCGACCGGGTCGGGGTCGTCTCCTTCGAGACGTCAGCGCATCTGGACCATTCGCTGAGCTCGAATGGCGCATCCGTCAAGTCCGCCATAGATGGTCTATCCGTCGCGGGGTTCACCAACATCGGCGACGGCATCCACCTGGCCAACCAGGAGCTCGTTCAGAACGGGCGCCCGGGCGCCGTCTGGATCGCGATCCTGCTTACTGACGGATTGCCCAATAGACCCTATGGATCGGGCGGGGACTTCAACGAGCCAGACGCTCAGTACTCCCGTCAACGCGCCGCGGAAGGTCGTGCCGCCGGCATCACCCTCCACACCATCAGCCTGGGATCTGGTATCTCGCACTACTTCCTCGACGACAAGCCAGCCAGCCAGCACACCTACAACCCGGGCGATCCCGCCGGGCATCCTTACAATCACGACGGGCTGGCTTACGTCGGCGGCGGGCGCTACTACGCAGCGCCGACGAGCGATGAGCTTGAGGAGATCTACCAGGGGATCGCCGGCGTCATCAGCGCGGAGCCCTGGACGACGGGGATCTTGGTGGATGTCCTATCCGACGACGTGACCTACGTTCCTGGCTCTGCATCCCCCCCTCCCTACTCCATCAGCGCCGACAACAAGACGCTGACCTGGCGGATCCCCCTCATCCGGAGAAACGAGACGGTGGAGTTCACCTACCGGGTGACAGTCTCGCAGACAGCCCAGGGACGGGTATGCTGCAATGATTCGACAGAGGGGAGCTACAACGACTCTAACGGGCAGCCGGCCACCATCAGCATTCCCCCGGCTTGCGTCACCGTCGTTCCGCCGATGCCGGACCCCTGCAGTGTGGAGGGCAGCAAGACGGCCAGCCCCGCCGAAGTGCAAGCGGGAGCTGAGACATCGGTGGTCATAACCTTGCACGGCCTGGACGACTGCCCCAGCCGGGCACAGAACGCAGATGTGATGCTGATCATCGACCGCTCGGGCAGCATGGGCGGCCAGCCCATGCAGGATGCCAAGAACGCCGCCAAGGCCTTCGTCGATATGCTCGACCTCAGCCCGGATCGCGACCGGGTCGGCGTGGTGTCTTATGCGACCTCAGCGCAGCTGGACCACTCGCTGAGTTCGAGTGGCGCATCGGTCAAGTCGGCTATAGATGGGCTGTTCGCGTCTGGATGGACGAACATCGGGGACGGCATCCACCTGGCCAACCAGGAGCTCATTCAGAACGGACGGCCGGGGGCCGTCTGGATCGCGATCCTGCTCACCGATGGGCTTCCCAACCGCCCCTACGGGACGGGCGGCGACTTCAACGAGCCGGACGCCGCATACGCGCGCCAGCGGGCCCAGCAGGGCCGTAACGCGGGCATTACCCTCTACACCATCAGCCTGGGAAGCGATATCTCCCACTACTTCCTCGACGACAAGCCAGCCAGCCAGCACACCTACAACCCGGGCGATCCCGCCGGGCATCCCTACTATCACGACGGCTTGGCTTACGTCGGCGGCGGGCGCTATTACGCAGCGCCCACCGGCGATGAGCTGGAGGAGATCTACCAGGGGGTCGCTGGGGTCATCAGCGCGGAGCCGTGGACGACGGGGACTCTGGTGGATGTCCTCTCTGACGACGTGACCTATGTCCCTGGTTCTGCATCCCCCCCTCTCTACTCCATCAGCGCCGACAACAAGACGCTGTCCTGGCGGATTCCGCTCATCCGGAGAAACGAGACCAAGAAGTTCACTTACCGCGTGAGGATTTCGCAGACAGCTCAGGGACAGGTATGTATCAATGAGCTGACGCGGGGCGACTACAACGACTCCAACGGTCAGCCGGCCACCATCGACATTCCACCGGCCTGCGTCACGGTCAAGTCCGCCCTGCACGATGTCTACTGCAAGGACCATCTCACGGATGACGGACAGATACCGTCCAACCGCCACGGAGAAGCCTGGTGGGTCAGCCCCGACATCTGGGTGCGTCACCAACACGACGGGGTGCAGGTGCACCAAAACCCTCAGGGCGGGCACACCAACTACGTCTATGTCAGGGTTCGCAATCGCGGCAATACGACGTTGACGAATGTGAAGGTTGACCTCTACTGGGCCGTGGGAGCCGCCTCCATCCGCTGGCCTGACGAGTGGACATACATTAACACCGCCACCATCCCCAGCATAGCCGCGGGCCAGGTCCGGGTCGTC
>SKLM01000266.1 GCA_007123205.1 Thermoflexales bacterium | reverse complement strand
GTCGAGTTCCCAGATGGTGAGGCCGAGATGTTCCAGTCAGAGCCGGCACCGGACGATCTGTTCACGCACACCCCATCGGTGTTCGCCGCCAGCGAGATGGCGATCCACAAGATTTGACAATACCTCAGCAGAGTCAAACCCAAAGCTGAACCCACCAGTGATTGACAGTCTGTACAGCTAGCAGCCCGGGTTAAGGCTCTCCGCCGACCAGGCTGGACCAGCATGCCTGACGTCGTCAAACAGATTCCACTGCCACCCTGAATCTGCGAGAACAGGGAAGCTTGCGAAAACCTACTGGCTGAGCCCCCACTAGACGCGCCGCGTGATGCCAGATCCTGCGCCCTCCGCGGTCAACCGCTGCGACGGATGGGCTTTTCGGTCGGGACAGATGCCTGTAGAGTAGGCGGAGTCAGGGAGACACCGGTCAGGGAGGGAGAGCGGTTGGGCTGGGGGCAAACAACAGTATGCAAGGGAGCGTCTAACCTAAGCCGGTTGCCAGATATCGATGAACTAATCGCGGGCTCCCATGGAAGAGCGTTTGTCCTCATCGAGATAGAGGAGCGGCCGAGCTCCATGAAGAAGAACACCTGCGACATTTTCGCGCTGGCGAGGTCGAATCACGTGGCGGTCGGCCATGGCGATCAGGCCTAGTTCACCATCGGCGCGCACACGCAGGTCATCATTGCCGGCGTGCTGCCGGAAAACGGGCTGGTCGCGAGAAGGCCGATACAGTCATCAAGGCCCGTTTTTCTTCCTTTCACAGGAAGGATGTGGGCTGAGTCTCCGGAATGTGCGGTTGGTGTTTCGGGAGTCGCTCAACGTTGCTCTGAAGGACGTATTCCGGTCAGTGGAAGCAGCTTCCCTCGAAGCCCGTTCGCCCGAGTAACTGCGAGGCCCATCCGGAGGTGACACGCAGGATGCCGCGCGTCTGATCGGGGCCGATCAGGTAGACGCAGCGCCGGTCTTCGTCTGGAGCAAGATGATTTGCCGAGCCTGGTGCCGCGGGTATAATTGGGTAACCAAGGGGCCCCTTCAGGGATTGGGCCAAGGGGTGCTATGGTAACGAGTGGGTGAGTGGAGAGCGGGTCATGAGCAGACCAAAGACGGTAGAGGTTTCGCTGGATCTGCCCCAGCTATCCTCTCGGCTCTCCGAGAGGATCCGGCCAGTTTCGCTGGCGAGACGCGGCTGGCAGCGGTCGTGAAGTGGTATGAGATGCACGAGCTCTCACCGGCCAAGACCGCCGAGATCGCCGGGCTGTCGCGGAGCGAGTCTCTGTCGAACCTGACGCGGTTCGGCGTCTCGCCTTTCTAGTACGGTGCGGACGCGGTGGTGACTGAGGCCAGGCGTGAGTGAGCGTTGGATGTTGACTGCCTCATCGAGGGCATCATCCTCCAGGAGTGATCTCTCAAGGAGGGTTCGCAATGGTTGATGTGCCGATTGTCATACCTGAGAACCAGTTAATGGATTACTGTCGCCGTTGGAAGGTGGCGGAGATGGCCATCTTTGGCTCTGCGCTGCGAGAGGATTTCGGTACGCACAGCGATGTCGATGTTTTGGTTTCGTTCAAGGAAGACGCCCGGTGGAGCCTGTTTGACCTGGTGAGGATGGAGGAGGAATTGGAGGCGGTTCTGGGCCGGTCGGTGGATCTCGTACATCGCCCGGCCGTCGAGCAGAGCGAGAACTACATCCGGCGCAAGGAGATCCTCGACAACGCCCAGGTCGTCTATGCCGCGGGATGAGGCGTACCTATTGGACATCCTTATCGCGGCGCGCAAGGCGTTGGCGTTCGTGGAGGGGATGACGTGGGACGCTTTCATGGAGAGCGAACTTCACCAGAATGCGGTCATACGACCTCTGGAAGTGATTGGAGAGGCGGCTTCTCACGTCTCTGAGTCAACGCGCCAAGCCCATCCAGAGATTCCCTGGGCAGAGATGATCGGAATACGGCACCGGTTGATTCACGAGTACTTCCGCGTCGATCTGAAGGTGGTGTGGGAGACGGTGCAGAGGGATCTGCCTCGGCTGATGGTGCTCATCGAACCCCTTGTGCCGCCGGAGACTGAAGCGTGACAGGCTTTCGCAGAGTCAAGCGACAAGCAGAAGTGCCTATGCCAGAACATACTACGCCACGTCCTGGGCGGCCTCCGACGGGTCGGTGGTTACAGTGAAGTAGGCGGAGTCAGGCAGACGCCGGTCGGGGAGGGAGAGGGGTTGGGCTGGGGATGCGACGACCGGGCCTGGCCCGCGTCCATATGGTAGCCCCGACCACTCCTACGGAAAGGCTGCGAGCTGCCAGCGAACGGTTGAAGGGTTGCGTCCACCTGGTCTCCATCGCGGGTGTCACCGGGGCCCGCCAGCGGCTGTCACCCGATCTGAAGGGGTTCGTTGAGCGGGTGAGGGGAGTGACGGACAAGCCCCTGGCGGTGGGGTTCGCGATCTCCGGACCAGAGCAGGCCGCCGAGGTGGCTGCAGTGGCGGACGGCGTGATCGTCGGGAGCCCTCCGCCGTGCCCGCTAGACGGATCCAGTCTGCCTCGCCTGGCGCAACTCTTGTGGTCGGGAGGCCTCGTCCGTCAGCGCTCTGAGATCCGGTGCCCCAGCAGCTGCTCGAGCACCGGGAGGGACGTCTCGGGATCGACGAACTGGATGGCGTGAATGCCGACCTCCCGGGCTGAATCGACGTTCTGGAGGGTATCGTCCAGGAAGACGGCCTGCTCCGGCGCTGCGCCCAAGCGATCCAGCGTCACGTGGTAGATCTCCGGATCGGGTTTGGCCAGACCGACTTCGGCAGAGTTGACGTAGACATCGAACTCCCTCGCGACGTCGATGCCGTGTCCCTCGTGGATCGTCTTCCGCTGGGTGGCAAAAGCGTTGGTGAGCAGGGCAACCTGATAAGTGTCGCGCAGTGCCCGCACGGTACGCAGAACCTCTGAACTGAGGCTGGTCCTGGCGTACAGCTCCCTCAGGAGTCCGAAAGCGACCTGGCTATCAGGAAGTCCCAGTCCCTCAGCGACCTGGCTCAGGTACTCGTCACCGCTGATCGCTCCCACCGCCAGCTCCCGCCAAGCCTGTCCGCCCAGGACCTGGCGCAGGGTGCCGGCCTCGAGCCCCAGCCGCCGCTCGTAGGCCAATACTTCCTCCGGCTCCGGCATCTGCTCTACGACACCGCCCCAGTCGAAGATCACGGCCCTCAAGTCGGGCACGGGCTTAAGCTCCGGCTCCGGAATCGGGACGCCGAGATCGCGGAGCCACACCCGGAGCGGCGCCAGGCCGCGGAAGTGGGTGGCTTGGAGCCCCACCCGGCGGGCCGCCTCCACATTCTGGCGCATGTCGTCGATGAAGACGGCCTCGGCAGGGGCTACGTCGAGTCGGGCGAGAGCTCGCTCATAGATCTCGGGCGCCGGCTTGATGACTCCTTCCTCGCCAGAGATGACGAGCACATCGAAGGCGTCGCTAATGCCCAATTCGTGGAGGTAGTCTCGCAGCCCGGCGGGCGCGTTGCTCAGCAGGGCCGTGCGGTAGCCCTCATCCCTGAGATGGCGGATCAGGCTGATGAGCTCGTCGTCCAGGCGGTCCCCGCCCCAGAATTGCTGGCGAAACTCCGCCACCTCCGCGTCGTCCAGGTCGAGGCGCTGCCCGACGTCGCTCCAGAACGTGTCGCTGTCGATACGGCCCTCCTGGACGTCGTCCCAGCGCCGGCTGTCGAAGACGAGCCGGGCGGCCTCCCCGCGCTCCAGGTCGAGCTGCTGCTCCAATCGGCGGCGCGATGTGGGATCGGCGGTGCGCATCAACACCCCGCCGTAGTCGAAGATGAGGGCACGGATAGACGAATCGGTCATGTTTGTCTGTTTCCTTTCTCTCAGAGTGCTATGGTGCCTCGCCCTTCCCAAGCCCGCGGCCCCTAAACCCCGTATGGTGCCTTGCACTTCCCAAGTGCGTGGCACCTGAACCCTCGATGGTGCCTCGCCCTTCCCAATCCCGCGGCCCTTGAACCCCGCCTGGTGCCTCACCCTTCCCAAGCCTGCGGCCCCTGAACCCTCGATGGTGCCTTGCACTTCCCAAGTGCGTGGCCCCTAAACCCCCCATGGTGCCTCGCCCTTCCCAAGCGCGAGGCCCCTAAACCCTCGATGATGCCTCGCCCTCCAGGAAGACGTAGTAGCCGGTGTAGTCCCGTTCCCTCTCGAAGCCCACCCTTTCGGCCGTCCGGATGGACCCTATGTTCTCCTCGGGGCAGTGCCACCCAACCATCGAGAAGCCCCCTGCCAGCGCCTGCTCCACCGCCGCAGCCGCGGTGACCCTGGCCAGGCCGCGGGTCCGATGCGCCGGTGCCGTGCGGATGCCGATCTCGCCCTCGCTCCCGCTCACGCAGTCGGCCAGCGACCACGAGACGATTTCGTCGCCGGCCAGGCTCGCGCAGCCGAAGCCTTCCTGCAGGAAACCGTCGACGGATCCCCAATTGTGCGCCATCCAGCCCGTCACGTGATCCGGAATGATCAGTCGGGGATCTTCCAGGAGCTCACGGTCGATGGGTCGGACTGTGTAGCCCTCGGGTAGGTGAGCGCGCCAGTTGTAGCCCAGGGCCCGGCAGACGTAATGACGGCGCGGCTCCTCGACGGGGATGTGCGGCTCGAACACCGTTGGAAGCCGCTCTCGCCACCGCTCCGGGTGGAGGACGAGACCGATATAGCGAAGGCTCTCCCGGATGATCTGCCGGGAGAAGATAGCCTCGTGCAGGGCCCCGTTGAACGCGTCGTTGTCGGGGTCGCCGGCCAGGTAGCTGC
>SKLM01000368.1 GCA_007123205.1 Thermoflexales bacterium | reverse complement strand
CTGGCCGAGCGCGACATCGCGCCCCACGAGGTCTTCTTCGCCACCGGTGTCGGCTGCGGCAGCAAGCTCCCGCACTATATGCGCAGCACCGGCTTCCATGGGTTGCACGGACGGACCCTTGCCCTGGCCACCGGCTGCCGGCTTGCCAATCACGGGTTGCCCTTGATCGCCGTCCACGGCGACGGCGACAGCTGGAACGAGGGCATGAACCACTTCGTCCAGACCGTACGGCGTAACCTCAACCTCGTCGACGTGGTGCAGGATAACCGCATCTACGGTCTGACCAAGGGCCAGTATTCGCCCACCAGCGAGCAGGGGAAGCGCACTCCCACCTCGCCCCACGGCGCCATTGAGCGGCCTGTCAACCCCCTGGCGCTGGCCATAAGCATGGGAGCTACCTTCGTCTCCCGCGGCTACTCGGGTCAACTGCAACACCTGGCCTGGCTCATCGGACAGGCCCTGGAGCACCCGGGCTACGCCCTCGTCGACGTCTTGCAGCCCTGTGTCACCTGGAACCGCTCCTACGCCTACGCTTTCTATAAGGAGCGCGTCTACAAACTGCAGGACGAGGAAGAATACGACACCGCCGATCCTGCCGCGGCCTGGGAGAAGGCCCAGGAGTGGGGGGAGCGCATCCCCATCGGAATCGTATACCAGGACCCGTCCCTGCCCAGCTACGAGGACCAGGTGCCAGCCTTGGAGGCCGGACCCCTCGCGGAGCAACCCCTGGAGCCCTTAACAGTGGACCAGGTGGAGGCGCTGCGGGCTGAGATCATGTGAGGGTGCGCGGCGTTCAGAATCCGTGCCCGTGATTCGGGCCTGATCGCCCCTCGCCGCACAGCAGAGCGAAGGAGGCCATAGATGCCCAGAGAAGTGGTAGATATCCCGTGCCAGGTTGATTACCTGTCCATCCTGGACGAGGATGGACAGGTAATCGATGCGGATCTTGAGCCGGATATTCCGGACGGTCGTCTGCTCCAGCTACACCGCACCATGCTCCTGGCGAGACGCTTTGATGAGCGGATGCTCCAACTCCAGCGCCAGGGGCGCATCGGGACCTTCGCCCCGGTCCGCGGTCAGGAGGCAGCCCAGCTGGGGATCGTGGCGGCGCTGCGAGACTCAGACTGGATGGTACCCTCCTTCCGTGAGCAAGCGGCGTCGCTGTGGCGCGGTCAGTCGCTAGAGAGCTTCCTCCTCGTCTACGGCGGGTTCTATCAAGGCAATGAACTGCCCGGCAATGAACTGCCCGAGGGGACCCGCAATCTTCCTGTGGCGGTGCCCGTGGGCACGCAACCTCTCCACGCTGTTGGCCTCTCATACGCCATCAAGTACCGTGGTCAGGACGATGTGGTCGTGACGTTCTTCGGCGATGGGGCTACGTCTGAGGGCGACTTCCACGAAGCGATGAACTTCGCGGGGGTGTTCCAGACACCCACGATCTTCGTGTGCCAGAACAACCAGTGGGCAATCTCGGTGCCTCGCTCCCGTCAGACGAACTCGGAAACCCTGGCGCAGAAAGCGCTAGCATACGGTTTTCCCGGTCGTCAGGTCGACGGCAACGACATCTTGGCGGTCTACGTCGCTGCCGAAGAGGCCGCTGAGCGAGCTCGTTCCGGTGACGGGCCGACAATGATCGAGTGTGTCACTTACCGCCTCTCAATGCATACGACGGCCGATGACCCCAGCCGCTACCGCGAGGAGGAGGAGGTCGAGGAGTGGAGGAGACGGGAGCCCCTTCCGCGCTTCCAGGCTTATCTGAAACAGAGGGACCTGCTGTCGGACAGCGACATCGAGGAAACCGAGGAGGAGATCCAGGGCGAGATCCAGGACGCCATCGATCGGGCTGAGGAGCGGATGGAGAAACTCGCCAACGAGGAGTTGTCCATGTTTGACCACATGTACGCCGAGATGCCTCCCTACCTCCGCGAACAGCGGGATGAGTTGGCAAGGGAGCTGGCGGGGCAGGAGGGGAACGATGCCTAAGATGACAATGGTTGATGCGCTCAACACAGCGCTTCATCAGGAGATGGAGCAGGATGACAGCGTCATTGTCTTGGGTGAGGACGTGGCTGTGGATGGCGGGGTCTTCCGTGTCACCGAGGGGCTTCTCGACGCCTTCGGTGAGCAGCGCGTGATCGACACGCCGCTGGCCGAGGCAGGTATCGTCGGTACGTCAATCGGTATGGCGATATACGGACTGAGGCCCGTGTGCGAGATTCAGTTCTCGGGCTTCAGCTACCTGGCTTTCCACCAGCTTGAGTCGCACGCGGCGAGAATGCGATGGCGCTCGCGGGGTGCCTACACGGTGCCGATGGTGTTGCGCACACCGTACAGCGGAGGGGTGCGAGCGCTGGAGCACCACTCCGAGAGCCGGGAGGCCTATTGGGCTCACACCCCTGGCCTCAAGATGGTTATTCCTTCCACTCCACGGAATGCCCGGGCCCTCTTGATCAGCGCGATTCGAGATCCCGACCCGGTGATATTCTACGAGCCCAAGGCGGTCTACCGCGCCTTCCGCGAGGAGGTGCCTGAGGAGGAGGAGACCTGGCCCATAGGTAAGGCCCAAGTCGTGCGGGAGGGTGAGCAGCTTACGATGATCTCCTACGGGGCCATGATGCGCCCCACGCTGGAGGCAGCGGATAAACTGGCTCAGGAGGATGGTGTCGAGGTTGAGGTGATCGATGTTCTGACCATCGCCCCCCTTGACCACGAAACGTTCTCCGAGTCGGCGAAGAAGACCGGACGGGTGCTGATCGTCCACGAGGCACCGCGCAGCTTTGGTCCCGGCGCGGAGATTGTGGCGCGTTTGGTTGAGAACTCATTCTGGTACCTGGAGGCGCCCATCCGCCGCGTGACGGGCTATGATGTGGTGATCCCACTCTTCGCGTATGAGAAAGCCTACCTGCCCAGCGCTGACCGAATTCTGAGGGCGGCTCGCGAGACGCTGGAGACCCCGGCCTAGGCTACCTATGAGGTACGGCATGCCAACTCGGCCGTCGTCGGCGTAGCACTCGCCAGCAGCAGACTCGCTCAAGAGCAAGGAGATACTGAGAACATGGCTCGGAGATTCAACTTACCAGATCTGGGAGAGGGTATCCACGAAGGGGAAGTAATCGAGGTCTTGGTCTCCGTCGGCGAGCAGGTCGAGGAGGGCGACGACATCTTGGTGGTCGAGACGGACAAGGCCGCGGTCGAGATCCCCTCACCGTATACCGGTGAGGTAATTAGCGTTGAGGTCGAGCCCGGGGATCTGGTCAACGTGGGCGACACGATGATCACCTTTGACGGGGGAGCGGCGCAGGAGGTCGAGGAAGCTGAGGCCGAGCCTGAAGCCCCCGACGAGCGACCCCAGGAAGACCTGGAGGAAGCGGAGGTCGCGGAAGCCGAGCAGCCTCGGGCTGAAGCGGTTCCGGAGCGCGAGGGCCCGATTCCCGCGTCGCCATCCACCCGGCGACTGGCGCGGGAGTTGGAGGTCGACCTGCGGGCAGTTCCGCCCAGTGGTCCCGGCGGTCGGGTCACCGCCGAGGATGTGCGTGCCTTTGCCGAAAGAGAAGAGGAGGCGGAGGCAGCACCTCCGGAGGAGGCTCGGGAGAGGATTCCTACCGAGCTCCCACAGGTAATTCCCCACGGTATCGTGCCTTCCTTGCCGGATTTCACCCGTTGGGGTACGGTCGAGCGTACACCCCTCCGTTCAGTGCGCCGCTCGACGGCCAAGCAGATGGCCTTATCTTGGTCGCAGATCCCCCACGTCAACCATCAGGACAAGGTGGATATCACAGCGCTGGAGCAGTTCCGCCAGAGGCATAAGGCGCGCATTGAGGACCAGGGGGGCAGGCTCACGCCCACCGTCTTCGCGCTGAAGGCTGCAGTAGCCGCTCTCAAAGAACACCCCCGTTTCAACGCCAGCCTGGATCCGGAGAGGGAGGAGATCATCCTCAAGCGCTACTACCACATTGGCGTCGCGGTGGACACGGATCGGGGCCTGTTGGTCCCGGTGATCCGGGACGTCGACCGCAAGAGCATTGTCCAGCTGTCGGTTGAGCTACTCGACATCGTACAGCGCACCCGCTCGGGCGAGATATCGTTGGAGGAGCTGCAGGGCGGGACGTTCACCATCACGAACATCGGTATTCTGGGTGGAACCGGGTTCTTCCCGGTAATAAACTTCCCGGAGGTGGCCATCCTGGGGATGGCGCAAGCGGCTTGGGAGCAAGTCGTCCACCGCAATGAGCAGGGCGAGTTCGAGGTCGAACCTCGCTACATGTTGCCCTTGATGGTTGCATTCGACCATCGCGTGGTCGACGGAGCCGACGCCGCTCGCTTCATGGGCGTCGTGAAGACTGCCTTGGAGACTCCAGACCAGATGCTGCTCCTGATTTAACAGTGGGCCACCTCTGCTTCCGCCCGGGAGCAGCAGAGGTGCTTTGGGGAGGTGAGGAACTATGGTGATGGGAGAGCAGACGTTAGAGACGGAGGTGGCGGTCATCGGCGGCGGGCCTGGTGGGTATGCTGCGGCCTTTCGAGCTGCCGACCTGGGGTTTGAGGTGGCGCTGATCAACCAGGAAAGCAGAATGGGAGGCGTCTGCCTCCTGCGAGGTTGTATTCCCAGCAAGGTGCTTCTCGAGGTCGCGGAGTTGATCCACGATGTGCGAAAGGCACGTGACTGGGGCCTCCACTTCGGCGAGCTCGAGATCGATGTAAAAGCCCTCCGCAAGCGCAAGAACCTGGTGATCGATCGGTTGGTGAACGGGCTCGAGACACTGGCAGAAAAGCGGGATGTGCAG
>SKLM01000181.1 GCA_007123205.1 Thermoflexales bacterium | reverse complement strand
GTCGGCTGCTCGTTTGCCTGAGCCTGCCTGGCGATCGCGTCGGCGAAACTCTCGTTTACCGCCACGTACCCCTCCTCCCAGGCACGCCAGGTGGCGCGATCGATGACGGGCGAGGTAACCACGTCCCACATAGAATGCTGAAGGAACCACAGTAACGGATTAGCGATGACGCTGTAATACGCCTCGTAAACCGAGGCCTCCGGTGTCAGGAACTGGACCTGGATGGTTCGGTCAGATCCGGCCAGCTCGACCTCACCGGTCCGCCACTCGGCATCCGCCTCCGTTCGCCCGCAGGAGACCCAGGTCGCATCCGTGTGCCTGCACATACCCAGCAGCGCCGTCACCAGACCCCCTTCACCTCGCTGGCAGCAGAGCTCGCCCTGCTCATCCCGTTGGAAGGTCACCGGCCCGCGGTTGGCCGCGATGATCAGGGCGCGGTCGGCAAAGAACTCGCGCTGCAGCTTCGCGCAACCGGTCCGCATCTCCTCCACACTCAGATCCCTCGCCTGCTCCTCGACGGTGTTCATCCACCACCCTCCTCGTCCTGACTGGCCTGGATCGCCAGATCAATGAAGACCGCGGCAGTCCAGCCAAATATCTCTGCAGCTTTTTGGGGGCGCTCGCCGGTCTCGGCATCGTAGTACTCATAGATGCTCGGATGGCTGTTCACCAGCTCCAGGGTTCTGCTCCGCACCGTCCGGGCCAGATCGTCTCGCCCGATCTGATGCAAGGCCTCGACGAAGAAGTAGTTGATGTTGGCCCAGATCGGGCCCCGCCACATCGTCGCCGGCTCGTAGTGGGGATCGCTGCGCGCCACGGTGGGGATGACGTAATCGCCCCAGAACATATCAGGATCGGTGAGATGGTCAAGCAACCGGTCCCGCACCTCCGCGGGCAGTTGGCCAGTCCACAGCGGATAGAGGCTGAACGGCGTCACCACTCGGATGGGCTCCTCCTGGTAGAGCGCCCAGAACAGCCCCGCCTCCGCGTCCCAGAAATCCTCCAACATCCGCCCCACGATCGCTGCGGCCCGGCGCCGCCACATGGCAGCTTCGGCGTCCATGCCCAACTCCTCGGCCATCATCGCCAGTGACCCCATCTGGACGCAGAGGTACGTGTTCAGGTCCGGCGGCTCCACCGGCATCCCGTAGTCCCACAGGGGGCTGTCGTCCAGCCCTGAGGAGTAGGGATGGTTGTACTGGACCAAACCGTCCACGTCATCGTCGTTCATGCTGAACCACCAGGCGTTCCACCTCACCAGGGGCACGTAGATCTCCTTGAGGAAGTCGAGGTCCGGCTCGGTCTCATGGAGCTTCAGAGCGGCCCACGCCAGAATCGGGGGCTTGGTGACCTCGGCGCGGATGGGATGATCGATCTCCGCAATGACCCCCTCGTCGTAGACCGCGTCCGGGAGCATGCCGCCGGGCAGCTGATGGTCCACCATCGCGCGAATCTGATCCCGGGCCAACTCCGCGTCGACGTGCCGGTAGGCCAGCGCGTGCAGCGCACTGTCCCAGAGCCACAGCCCCACGTACTCCACCTTGGATGGCATCATCGCTTCGTAGGTCACCCGCCCCTCGGGACTGATGAGGTTGTTCGCCATCACCCACCAGGCATAGGCGTACATCCGGCGATAGGGCTCGGCGACCGGCGGGACCCCCGCGAACCAGCTCCTCCAGCGTTGCTCGGCGGCGGCGCGGGCCGTGGAGAAGGGAACGACCTCCTGCGCCAGATCGAGGGTCCCCCCGATCGCGATGGTGAGAGCGCAGTCATCGCCGGCTTCGACGATGAAGTCGACGACGTAGCCTCCCCCCTTCGGCGTAATCTTGTTCCGGACGCCCTCGCCGTTGCTGGCGTAGGCCAGGTTTCGTACCGCCTTGAAGACCCCGCCCCGCTGCGTCTCCTCCCAATACTGCGGAGAGACGTGGAAGCGCATCCCGGCGGAAACGTTCGGGGGCAGACCGATGGAGATGACGCGCTCGCTCTGATGCACCAGGTGGAAATCCCCCAATCGCGTCCGGAAGCGAATGGCGTAAGGGCACGTCACCACATCCTCAAAGTCGAGCTGGGTGCCCGTCTCGTCGACCAGGGCGAAGCTGTCCATAAAGGGCGGTCGATGCCGATACGTGTCCAGACCCGGCTGAAGCTCGGTGAGACGCTCCGCCAGCTTGATGAACAGACGGCTCTGTCCCGGCACCTGGTAGATCAACAGACGGGATCCCCGATCGCTGAAGGGGACCTGAGTGATGTCTATCTGATCCTCGAGAAGGTCGAGATAGGATGACGTCGGCGCCTCGACAATCCGCTCCATTCCTCTACCCTTCCACTTCCAATCCACTCACCACCACGGTGACCTGACCCGGGCCCACGTTCTCCACCACCCCTCCGGGGCCAAGACCCAGTGCCGTCCGTTCGGGAACCCCCAGGCCGAGGCAGTTCGGCTTCAACTCCAGCAGACGCCGCAACTGCCGGGTCTGCTCGATACCCTTGAAGCCGGGCGTCACGATGATGTTGGGGAGCCAGCCGAGTCCCGGCTCCACGCGCTGCTCGCCTTGGTCGCCGACCCAATCCCCCAACACCGCCGCGCCAGCGCCCATGCCCAGGAGCACAGCACCGGCCTCAAAGGCCCGAGCTGTGCCCTCCAGAGCTGGGCTCGCGCGCAACGCTCGAACGAGCCCCAACGTGTCAGGCCCATCGGCGAGGTAGATGAGGCCAGCCTCCGCCAGGAGATGGCAGTTCTCCTGCCATTGGGCGCCTGTCGCATCGAAGATGGGCACCACGTACCCGTTCGGTCCGCCCAAATCCGCGTAGTACTCGAGCAGGGCCTCAGCCTCGTCTGTCGCCATACCCGCTGTGGGCACCACGGCCACGGGACGGTCGAGGTCCGCCCAGCCCAGGGCAGCTGCGTCCACATCCCCGGTCTCGTTAGCCCGCCACGAGCCGCCACCACCCAGCACCAGCCATCCGGCACCCACCCTCCACCGCAAGGGCCCCGTGCCTGTGAAAGACGTCGACTGGCCCAGGTCCACTTCCTGTTCCGTTCCTCTCACCCAGTATCCAGGATAGCCGCTGTGATCACGGCGACCCCGGCGGGAAGCACGTCCTCGTCAAAGTCGAACCGCGGGTTGTGATGAGGAGCATCCAGGCCCTTCTCCGGTTTGGCAGACCCGAGGAAGAAGTAGCATCCCGGCACCTCCCGGGTGAAATAGGCCGCATCCTCACTGCCCATCGTGCGCTGACCCGAGGTGACGACCTCGGCGCCGACGACCGCCTCGGCTGCCGCACGGACCCTGCGCACCACCTCAGGATCATTGACCACGGCAGGGGTAAGATGCTCGACCTGCAGATCGGCCGACGCCCCATGGGCCGCCGCCACCTGCTCAATCACCTGGCGCATTCGCCGCACCACGTCCCCCCGTACATGCTCGTCATACGTGCGGATGGTACCGCTCAGGTCGACGTAGTCCGGGATCACGTTGAAGGCGTCCCCGCCCCGGAACGAGCCCACGGTCACCACCGCCGTCTCCAGAGGGCTGACACAGCGGCTGACCACCGTCTGGAGCCCGGTCACTATATGGGAAGCGGCCACGATGGGGTCGACGGCCAGATGCGGCATCGCACCGTGCCCGCCGCGCCCCTGCACCCTGCAGACCCACTTGTCGGCCGCAGCCATCACCCCCCCCGAGGTGACGTCGACAGTGCCCACGGGGAGTTCGTTCCAGATGTGGGCCGCGAGGACAACGTCTGGTCGCGGGTTCTCCAGAACGCCCGCCTCCACCATCAACGGAGCACCCCTTGCTCCTTCTTCACCCGGCTGAAAGACGAGCTTCACGGTGCCGGGGAGGCGCTCCCGGTAGCGCGCCATCAGCGTGGCGACCCCAAGCCCGATGGCCATATGACCATCGTGGCCACACGCGTGCATCACGCCCTGATTCTCTGAGGCGTAGTCGGTCTCATTCTCCTCGAGGACCGCCAGCGCGTCCATGTCGAAGCGGGCCATCACCACGGGCCCGCTCTCGCTGCCCTGCAGAAGGCCCACGACGCCGGTGTCCGCCACCTCGGTCTCGACCTCATAGCCGAGCCCGCGAAGCTCTTCGGCGATGATCCCCGCCGAGCGGTGCTCCTGAAGCGCTAACTCGGGGTGTCGGTGGAAGTCACGGCGCCACGCCACCAGCTGCCCGCGCAGGGAGTTAGCATCCATCCTGATATCAATCTGTGTCAAGGTATGCCTCCATAGTGTCAAATGCCTATTCGGATTGTACCTGATACCCATGATTACTGCAATCATCGTCGTTCCGAATTGGGTGTGGGACCGCCCACCTCAATCGTCGCGTCTACTCGATCCTCGCCCCGCTTCTGCCCGAGGCCCCAGCGGATGGGCCCCTCCCCAAGCCGTAGCCATCATGCCCGTGGACAGCTCGCAACTTGCATCATCCGCAAGCCTGGTGTAGACTGGCGGCTGGCACGATCTTCGGCACGAGGGGTCATCATAGCCGACACAGAGCGGGTAACTACACACACTGAGAAGGAGATACAACACATGATAAACCGAGTCATACGTGCAGCGATGCTGGACGTCGAGTTCTTCCAAAAGGCAGAGATAGATACGACGCTCACCCAGGAAGCCCTGATCGTGGTGATCATCGTATCGCTCATCGGCGCCATCGGCAGTTTCCTGGGAGGCGTCATCGCCGGGAGATTGGGGGCTGCCCTGCTGGGCCTGATAGTGGCTCTTGTTACGGGAGTAGTGACCTACTACATCTGGGCCTACGTCACCTATTTCGTGGGCCGG
>SKLM01000283.1 GCA_007123205.1 Thermoflexales bacterium | reverse complement strand
CCGATGGGCACGGAGCTAGAGCTCAGGCATCACGGACGCTGTAGAGATGGGAGCGGCCGAGCTTGCCGACGTGGATCAGAACGCCGCTCTGGTGGAGGCAATAGGCCATCTTCTGAGCCAGCCGGCGGGGCCCGTCCATAGCGCTGGCGAGATCGGCCGTGGTGAAGTGGGTCGGCAGCCCCGCAGGCAGGAGAGCCGCGAGGTCTTCCGGTGACCGGAACAGCCGGCGACCGACCACGTCAAGAAGGCGGCGCTCAACGGTGACCCAGCCGCGGTTGCGCCAGCACCGCGGGTCGTAACGACGCACTTCCTCCTCGTGGATGAACGCTAGCTCCAGGGAGAAGCTGTCCTTACACATCAAGCGAGGAAAGCTGACTAGCTCCTTGAAGACCTCTGCTGGACGTCCCCGTTTGGGCGACTTCCGGCGTGTCACCTGGCCGTCGCCCTGTGTGGGAAGCTTCAGAAGCCATTTCTGACGGGCGATGGGATACACGAGCCGAAGCCGGTGCTCGGTGGCGAGGGTTGTGACCTTATGCTTGATGGACGAGAAGCTCCCCGTCTGAATCTCGACGAGTAGATCGGCCTGCACGATGTCGACGACAAAGCCGTCCACCGCCACCTCGAGCCGGGACCCGGGTCCGGCGTACCATTCCTTCAGGGCCGCGTGAAGCGGCTGCTCGTTGAGCACGCCGATGGGGTTCGGGCTGTCTGAAGTCCGTGGTTTCGACATGGTGCCTCTGGTCGTCAGAATAGGCTGCTGGGTCCGGCGGCTCGTGTATCGGGTAAGGGACCGTAATACGGATGCATCCCATGCAAAGTGTAACACGCGGGGGCAAGCGCGCAAGCTGGGGGACGGAATTGCGTCGGACCGGTCGCCGACACGGTCAAACCCAGACGCGGAGTGGGTCAGGAGACCGCGCAGAGCGGTCTGAGAGACGTGGTGCTCTTGTGGAAGATATCCTGCCGATCCGCCCATCGGCCCTGTGGTTGCCCTGCCCCCTCGGATTCTCGCCCGCCCGCTCCCGTCGGATCCGTGATGGGAAGGTATTGCGCAGCAGCGAGGCCACCTTGCACCCGTCGATCCGTGATGGGAAGGCACAGTGCAGCAGTGAGCCCACCTTGCTCCCGTCGATCCGTGAAGGGAAGGCACAGCGCAGCAGTGAGCCCCCTTGCTCCCGTCGGATCCGTGATGGGAAGGCATAGCGCAGCAGCCAGCCCATCTTGCTCGCGTCGATCCGTGATGGGAAGGCACAGTGCAGCAGTGAGCCCCCCTTGCTCCCGTCGGATCCGTGATGGGAAGGCATAGCGCAGCAGCGAGGCCGCCTTGCTCCCGTCGGATCCGTGATCCGACGGCGCTGCGTAGCAGCGCGCCCACCTTGCTCCCGTCGGATCCGTGATCCGACGGCGCTGCGTAGGAGCGCGCCCACCTTGCTCCCGTCGGATCCGTGATCCGACGGCGCTGCGCAGCAGCGCAGACCGTTGGCAGGTTGATGCATCCGCCGGCCGCAAGGAAACCTGCAGATCGACACCGCCTTGAGCCGCCTTCGTTCAGCCCAGAAAGAGCCCGATGGCCACGAGCACGGGTGTGGCGATACTGATGATCACATTCAAGCCGAGAGAGGGGATCAGCTTCTCCAGATCATCGGCGTGTACGTACGCGTTCCGGGCGGCGGGGACCGCGACGACCAGGGTGCCGAGACCGAGCAGGCTGGCAGCGGGGAGCAATTGCAGGAGTGTGCCGGCGATCATCGAGAGATAGCTGAGCAGCAGAAAGGTGCCGTAGATCACGCTGCTTGCGCGTCGACCGATGGCGATGGGATAGTGCCGCCGCCCCACCTGACGATCTGGCTCTGCGTCGGGGAACTGATTCAGCAGCAGCAAGTCGCTGACGAGGAAGAAGGGTACCAAAGACCCAACAAATGCTGTCCACGAGTATGCGCCAGTCAGCGCGAAACCCGTGCCCATCACCATCAGCGGGCCAAATCCAAGGCCGGGGGCGATAAGACAGAGGAAGGGAACCCGAGCCAGCCAGGGCGTGTAGATGACCACAACGAGGAGGCCCAGGAGACCCAGAGGCAGGAGGGCCAAGCCACGGATCCACACGAAGTAGAGGCCGATCAAGGCCGTGGCCAGAAGGCTGACTAGACCCAGGGCCAGGGCCTGACCGGCCGCCTCAGGGCTCTGGGGCAGAGTACCGCTGCCCCCGCTGAAGGGTGTGCGCGTGGTGTGGAAATCTAGCTCACTCCTGAAGTCGACGTACTCGTTGAGCGCGTTGACACTGACGTGGGCGGCGATGGCGCCCAGCAGGCAGAGCAGTACCTGGAACCCCTGAAGCTCTCCCGTGGTCCAGTGGGCGGTGCCGATCCCCAGGGCGACACACGCGGGTGTCAGGATAAGAAAAGGTACCCGAGCCGTGCCCAACAGTGGTGCCAGCCGAAGCCTGTCCATCACCTCAATCCAGTCGTCTCAGGACCTGCCTGAGCTGCCCAACGATAAGCGGGTGTCCACCCATGATGACGTCCTGAGCGCGGCGCCCGTCGGTAAGGGGCCGGTAATCGATCTTCTCGCCGTTCAGGTACACCAGGTCCCCGTCCCGGGCCCGGTTGATGGCATGGGCTGCTGCGATGTCCCAGATGTGCGCGCCGGGTCCCTCAAGGGCTCCGATGACGGCCGCGTAGAGGAGGGGATAGCAGAGGTGTAGGGCTGCACTGCCGATCCCCCTGATCTTGCCTACGAAGCCCCTCAGGTCGAGATGCTTGTGAATCCGTGAGGTGACCATAAGGTTCGATCTGATGGAGATCGACTCCGGCGAACCAATGGACGGCAGCGGGGCTCCGTTCAAGGTGGCTCCGCTCTCCGCGTCGGCGACCAGCAGCAAGTCGAGGCGGGGTGCGAAGATGATACCTGCCGTGGGAACAAGATGCTCGTCCAGCAGACCCACGGAGATGCACCAGCCGGTCATCCCCTGGCTATAGACATCGGTGCCGTCAATGGGATCGACAGCGAAGGTGAGTGGTTTCTCCGGATCGAAAGGCCGCTTCGCCTCCTCACTGATGATGTTAGCAGCGGGAAACTCCGCAGCGATGCGCTGGCAGAGGAATTCCTCGATCCGGTGGTCTGCTTCGGTGACCACGGACTCGTCGGATTTGTACTCACGCTCCGAGAAACTCAGCCGCTGCTGCATCTCCCAGGCTATCGCGCCTGCTGTTCTCACATCATTGAGGATCGCATGAATCGCCA
Source organism: Thermoflexales bacterium (assembly GCA_007123205.1). Taxonomy (GTDB): domain Bacteria; phylum Chloroflexota; class Anaerolineae; order B4-G1; family B4-G1; genus SKLM01. The sequence goes on along the minus strand of SKLM01000283.1, from coordinate 12,728 downwards.
CAGGCATCGCCTCCCCCGCAAAGCCTTCGTTCGGAAAGAGCATCGTAGGTGCTCAGGTAGCGCACCACGGCGAGACTGTATCCCAAAGGGCTATGGGCGCTAACCACCAATCAAGATGCCCGTGCTTCGCGTAGCTAAACACCAATATCCTTCAACACACCCCACCCAGACTGCAGCAGTCGCACGGTGCTACCGCTGGCGGCAAGGGTTCGCGAACAACTTCAAGACTTGCGCAGCGGCGCCACTCGCGTGAGCCACCGTTTCCGGGATGTCCATCGGCCCCGTACCGGTGCCCGCGAGGAAGACACCAGGCCGCGAAGTCTCCACAGGATGTACATTCTCGTTCAGGGGAAGCAGCCAACCGTGTCGGTCGGTGGGCAGGCTGAGCATCTGGGCCAGCCGAACCGTCTCCGGATGGGATCTGAGGGCCGGGGCGACGACCACCAGATCAGCGGCGATCTGTACCTGGCGGTTGGTGAGGGTGTCGGCGCCCATGACGAGGACGCGGTCGCTATCCCGGAAGAGTCGCGAAACCTTCCCCCGCACGTAGACCACCTGCTCGTCCTCCATGGCCCGCTGTGTGAACTCGTCGTACCCCTTACCTGCCGCCCGGATGTCGATGTAGAACACGTAGGCCTGACCATTATGGACACGGTGGCGATAGAGAGTGGCTTGCTTGGCCGCAACCATACAGCAGACCTTCGAGCAGTAGGACAGGTGTTTCTGTGGATCGCGGGAACCGGCGCATTGGATGAAGACCACCTCGCTGGGAACTCGGCCGTCAGACGGGCGCCGCACCTGCCCGGCTGTGGGACCCGAGGAGGAGAGCAGCCGTTCGAAGGCCAGCGCGTCTATCACGTCGGGTATCTTCCCTCCGCCGTACTCGGCCATCCGATCAAGGCCGTAGATGTCGTATCCCGTGGCCAGGATGATGGCGTCGCAGTCCGCTTCCACGAAGGCGTCCTGCTGTTCGAAGTCGATAGCGCCTACGGGGCAGAGCTTGGCACACGCGCCGCAGCGGTCCCGCAGAAAGTGAATGCAGTGCTCGCGATCGATGATCGGCTTGTTAGGCACTGCCTGAGGCGAGAGAGTGTAGATGGCGGCCCGCTCCCCCGTTCCGCGCTCGAAGTCGGAGAGGGCCCGTCCCGGGCATTTCTCCTGACAGAGGCCGCAACCGGTACATAGATCCCAGTCCACGTAGGCAGCACGGCGACGGATGCGGACGCGGAAGTCGCCGACCTCGCCCTCGATCGATTCGATCTCAGCGTGCGTCAGCAGTTGAATCTGCTCGTGGTGGCCGACCTCGACCGTCCGCGGAGTGAGAATGCACTGAGCGCAGTCCAGGGTAGGGAAAGTCTCCGATAGCTGGGCCATCCGCCCGCCGATGGACGGCAGCCGCTCGACCAGCAGGACCTCGTGGCCCGCGTCGGCGATATCCAGGGCAGCCTGCATCCCGGCAATGCCCGCGCCGATGATGAGGACGCGTTGGGCCGGGGTGTCGTTGCTGACCGGCTTCTTATCGCTCATGTGGTCTTAAGGGTGTCCTGTCTCGGGTGGCGAATCTGTGGTCCTATACCCAGCGTGCTCTCCGTGTCCGTGCAGCTAGACGACGGCGTCCGCCATAGCCAGGATCTGCTTCGGCGTCCAGTTGTGAACGCTAGTGGCCTTATTGGGACACGCGACCAGGCAAGCACCGCAGTTCTGACACAGCGCCGGATTGACAGTGGCGACAGCAAGGTACGGATGGAGCTCACGGGCCTCATAGGGGCAGATCTCGACACAAGTGCCGCAGCCGGAGCAGAGTTCCTCCACCAGGTACGCCACAGTAGGTTCCTGCGTCATCTCGTCCTTGGCGAACAACCGCAGCACCTTTGCCGCGGCGCCTGATGCCTGGGACACCGTCTCCGGTATATCTTTCGGGAACTGGCACCCCCCTGCCAGATAGATGCCCGCGGTCAAACTCTCGACGGGGCGCAGCTTGGGGTGCGCTTCGGATAGGAACCCGCTTTCGTCGGTGGCGGCGCGGGTGCGTCGGGCCAGGTCCTCGGTGCCGGCGCTGGGCACAGCGGCTGTAGCCAGGACCACCAAGTCGGCACTGACGCGCACCGAGTTGCCGACCAGGGTATCGACGCCCCACACGGCCAATCGCCCGCCATGGGGCGCGATCTTCGAGACCTTGCCGCGCAGGTAGAGGGCATCGTGCTCCTCCATGGCCTCCTGGACAAACTCGTCGTATCCTCTTCCCTGTGACCGAATGTCGATGTAGAAGACGTAGGCCTGGCCCTGCGGCACCGCGCGGCGATAGGCGATGATCTGTTTCGCCACGTACATACAACAGATCTTGGAGCAGTAGGGCTGGTGTTGTTCCGGGTCACGGGACCCCGCGCACTGGACCCACACCACCTCTTCGGGCACGCGGCCGTCTGAGGGGCGACGGACGGCGTTGTCCCGCAGCATGGACTCGAACTGGAGGCTGTCCACGACGTCCGGATAGCGATCACCGCCGTATTCAGGCAGACGGCCCATGTCGTAAAGGTCGAACCCGGTGGCCAGAACGATGGCCCCCACGTCCTCATGTCGGGTGTCCCCGTCCTCTTCCTCAGTGTTCCCTATGTAGTCAGCCCGCACTTGAGCGGTGAAGTTGCCCACATAGCCATCGAGTGCCACCACTTGGGTTCCGGTGAGAACCTCTACGTGGGGATGGTTGTGGACCGCCTCGACCCGCTGGCGCAGCAGGTCGTCACCAGCGTCGAGGTTCAGGTAGAGCTGCGAGTGCTCCGCCATATGTCCACCTAGCCGCTCAGACCGTTCTACGAGGAGGACTGGGTACCCTGCATCGCCGATATCCAGGGCTGCCGTCATGCCCGCAATACCGCCTCCCACCACCAGGGCACGGCGCGTGATGGGCAACTCGAGGGGGCTCAGCTCCTCGTTTCCGCTCACCTTCTCCACAAGCGTGCGCACCACCTCGATCGCCTTCCGAGTAGCTGCTTCTGGCTCCCGCTGATGGGGCCAGGAGACCTGCTCGCGGATATTGGCGATCTCCAGACGGTACGGGTTCAGGCTGACTTCGGCGGCAGCACGGCCGAAGGTCGCCTCGTGCATCGAGGGCGAGCAGGCAGCGACGACGACACCGTCGAGCTCCCGTGTTTCGATGGCGTCCTGGATGAGACTCTGCCCGGGATCTGAACACAGGTACTTGTAGTCAGCCGCGTGTACGACATCGGGGTGGTCGCGCACTGCCTCAATCACCCGTTCCACATCCACTGTGCCGGCGATGTTGAGGCCGCAATGGCAGACGAAGACACCAATTCGGGCCATGGATTCAGGCTAACTCCTCATTCGCGCTCCGCACGATCATACCTGAGAACTCCCTCAAGGCAGACCTTCACCGGAGGCCAGGACCAGTCCGGTTCCGCTCTCCTGTGGGCTCCCCTCCACCTCCACTGGATGCCATACCGTCTCTGGTCAAGCCCATCCCCGATCGCCGAGCGAAGCCAGATCCTTCGTCCTGTCGCCTCATTGCCTTTAGGCCGTTGTGTTTGTGGCTCGATCCTCAGCAGGACCGTGAATCGAAAGAGCTACCTGCTCTCCAGCCTCCTCACTTACCCGTGATCGCGCCGAACGCCAGCGCTCACTCACGGCCACCACGATTATAGCTTGTTCGGGCCGTGCAGTAAACTGCACCGGAAGGGTGTGGCCGTAACCCCTCTCCCTGTGGCGGGAGAGGCATGGGCCGGCACCGCCGGGCCGTGAGGGGGCTCTCAGCGTGCCAGCCTCCTGCTCCAGCTATCCAGCGGGCCGTCAGCTTGGACCGCCCCCTTGGCTGGGTAGGCCGCGGCCATCGCCCTGGACCGCTCTCCCCATCCAGCGTGCAGTTCAGTATCGCTCAGGAGCAGTCCGTTCATCCTTCTTCTGCCCGAGGGCCTCGCCCTCTCGACCCGATGTCAACCCAGGTTGGAATGAGCCAGAGAGAGCCGAGCACGGACCGACCCGGAGGCGAAGGAGGTCTAGCTGATATCGACCAACACTTGGCCCTTCTCCACGTCGTCGCCAGGGCTGACGTGGACTGCCTTGACCAAGCCGCCCTGATCGGCCCGAAGTTCGTTCTCCATTTTCATCGCCTCGAGGACACACACTGCCTCACCCTTCTCAACGGATTGGCCCTCCTCCACCAGGACCCGGGTAACCTTGCCCGGCATAATGGCAATGACGGCACCAGAGCCCGGGTCCCCTCTCACGGGAACCGGTCGGGTCGCGGCTGCGGCGGGGCCTCCCGGCTTCAGTGAGAGCCCGGTTACCCCAACCTCGTAGGAGTTGCCCCCAATGTGGGCCCGACCTCCCTCCACAGCCACGTCGTAGGCGATCCCGTCCACCAGAACCAGATCTTCGTGCCCGGTTTCAACCGTGAACGGGCGCCCGTTGACCGTGATCTTCTTCCCGTCGGCAACCACGTTGTAATCGATCTCATCAAGTGTGATCGTGAATTCTCTCTTGGCATCGCCCATATTGTGGTCTCCTCATTCGGCGAACCGACCCCGCACAGAGTTCGCCACCCGAGATGGACAAATCGTGACCCTGCCCCACAGGGCTGGTGACAAGCAGGCCTGCTACATGTCGCGCGGACTAGCCACCAGCCCCGGCGATGAGCCCGGTCCAACGCGCCCGACCCGGGCGGCTCCCGGTCCTCCAGGGTGACGGTGCCCCCCCATCCTCCTTTTCGGAGCGCACAGCCTGCTCCTCAGCCCGCTCGACGAGCAGCCGCGCAATGGCCGCGACCAGCGGTTCCTTCCCATCAGACCCCCGTGCCCGCCGCTCGAGGAACGGCCCGGCTACCTGAGGGAAGAGAGCGTAGGAGATCACGTCCTCCTCGCGTGGTGCCGGGTCGCCGAGCAAGGCGGCGACCTCTCGGTGCGCCGATTCCATCATCGGCTCGATCAGATCGGCGGGCCGACAGTCGATGGGTTCCTCGTCGCCGATGGCTTTCCGTTGCACCTCTGGGTCGATGGGGGCCGGTGGCCGGCCGTAGTAGCCCCGGACGTACTGACGGACCTCCTCGGGGATCACCTGGTACCGTTCACCCAGCAGCACGTTGAGGGTCGCCTGGGTGCCCACGATCTGGCTGGAAGGTGTGACCAGGGGAGGATACCCGAGATCGGCCCGCACTTGAGGCACCTCGCGGAGTACGTCTTCGTACTTGTCCTCGGCGCCCTGTTCCCGGAGTTGGGATACCAGGTTGGACAGCATGCCTCCGGGGATCTGGTACTGGAGCACCCGGACATCCACGCCAAACAAGCCGCTCTCGAAGCTGGCATATTTCCGCCGGACGCGTCCGAAATAGCTGGAGATCTCCGCCAGCAACCTCAGGTCCAGGCCTGTGTCGCGTTCGCGTCCTCTGAGCATGGCCACCAGCGATTCGGTGGGGGGATGGGACGTCGTCAGCGAGAGCGCCGAGATCGCGGTGTCTACGATGTCGACACCAGCTTCGACGGCCTTAAGGTGCGCCGCGCTTGCCATTCCGCTTGTCGAGTGAGAGTGAAGGTGGATGGGCAGGTCGATGGTTTCCTTAAGGCGTAGGACGAGTTCATAGGCAGCGTAGGGCGTGAGCAGACCGGCCATGTCCTTGATGCAGATCGAGTGGGCTCCCATCTGCGCGAGCTGGCTGGCCAGGTCCACGAAATAGTCGATGCTATAGGGCGGACCGGTAGTGTAGCAGATGGAGGCTTGGACGTGCCCGCCCTCACGGTGGACTACCTCCATCGCTCGACGCATATTCCGCACATCATTCAGGGCGTCGAAGATGCGAAACACGTCGATCCCGTTGGAGTGGGCGTGCACGACGAAGCGTTCGAGGAGGTCATCGGGATAGTGGTGGTACCCGACGACGTTCTGGCCCCGCAGCAGCATCATGAATGGTGTTTGAGGCATAACGCTCTTGAGCCTTCGGATCCGGTCCCACGGGTTCTCGTCGAGGAACCGCATGGCGGAGTCGAAGGTAGCGCCACCCCACATCTCAACCGCCCAATAGCCCACCCGCTCGATCCTCTCCGCAATGGGCAGCATGTCGTCCGTCCTCATACGGGTGGCGAGCAGCGACTGGTGGCCGTCCCGCAGCATCAGGTCGCAGATCTTAAGTGGTCTGTTCATGTCCTCTCCTGGACTTGAGTCGGGTAGAGTTCTTCCATCACGGTCACAGAGGGATGTTCCCGTGCTTCTTCGGTGGGTTGGCGTCCCGCTTGTTCTGAAGTAAGTCGAGGGCCTCGATGATGCGGGGTCGCGTCTCCTGTGGTTCAATGACGTCGTCCACATACCCGCGTCCGGCGGCGACGTAAGGGTTGGCAAACTGCTCGCGATACGCCTCCACCAGCCGCGCCTTCTCCGCCTCCGGATCCTCAGCCGCCGCCAGTTCGCTGCGGAAGATGATGCTGACCGCGCCCTCCGGTCCCATCACCGCAATCTCGGCCGTGGGCCAGGCGTAGGAGATGTCACCGCGGATGTGCTTTGAGCTCATCACGTCGTAGGCTCCCCCGTAGGCCTTGCGGGTTATGATGGTTACCTTGGGCACGGTGGCCTCGCAGTAGGCCCAGAGAAGCTTGGCCCCGTTCAGGATGATGCCGTTGTGTTCCTGGTCGATCCCTGGCAGGAAGCCCGGCACGTCGACAAATGTCACGACTGGAATATTGAAGGCATCGCAGAAGCGGACGAAGCGACCGGCCTTGCGGGACGCGTCGATGTCAAGGACCCCTGCTAGAACGGCCGGTTGGTTGGCGACGATCCCCGTCGCCCGCCCGCCGAAACGGCCGAAACCTACGACGATGTTCTCAGCCCAGTGCTGGTGGATCTCCAAAAACTGACCCTCATCCACTACGGAGCCGATGATCCCCCGCACGTCATAGGGCACGGTTGAGCTCGCCGGAATCACCGTCTTGAGTGTTTCATCCGATCGGTCATGTGGGTCTCCGCTGGGCACCGACGGCGGATCCTCCATGTTATTCTGGGGAAGGAAGCTGAGAAGCTGGCGGATGAGGGCGAGGCAGTGTTCCTCGTCCTCCGCGGCGAAATGGGCCACGCCACTCCGTGACGCGTGGGTCATCGCGCCGCCCAACTCATCGAAAGTCACCTCTTCTCGGGTCACCTCCTTGATGACCTCGGGGCCCGTGATAAACATGTGGCTCGTCTCTTTCGTCATCAAGATGAAGTCGGTCATAGCGGGCGAGTAGACCGCGCCCCCGGCGCAGGGCCCCATGATGGCCGAAATCTGGGGGACTACGCCTGAGGCAAGGACGTTGCGCAGAAAGATATGGGCGTAACCTGCGAGCGATACGACCCCTTCCTGGATGCGAGCCCCCCCGGAGTCGTTGAGCCCGATAACGGGTGCCCCGTTCTTCATTGCCAGATCCATCACTTTGCAGACTTTTTCCGCGTGGACCTCCGAGAGGCTGCCGCCAAAGACGGTGAAGTCCTGAGAGAACAGGTAGACCTGGCGTCCGGCGATGGTGCCCCAACCAGTCACGACACTGTCACCCAGCGGTTTCCTCTCCTCTACGCCAAATCCGACCGCACGGTGAGTGACGAGGGGATCCAGCTCCCGGAACGAGCCCGGATCCAGGAGCTTCTCCACCCGCTCGCGGGCCGTCATCTTGCCTTTCTGGTGTTGGCGGTCGATCCTGCCCTGACCACCGCCGAGCCGGGCTTGTTCACGCATCTTTCGCAACAGTGCAATCTTGTCTTCCGTGGTCATCGTGCATCCTCCCTGAAGCAATGGCTATTCGGCGACAGGACGGCTCGAGGGCGGGCCCGAGGCCACCCTCTTGAACAAGAGGCGGTATGATCTGTCCGATAGTCGCTTCCATTGTACCACAGCTTCGCGTCCTTGGCCTGCTGAGGCCGTGCCTTCACGGCTCTGCAGGTGGTGGAAGAGCCCAGCATCTCAGGGGGCAAACACCGCCGGTCAGCCAACAATCTCGGAGAGCATTGTCGCTCTCCCTGGGTCGACGCCGATTCCGGGCAAGTGGGTTGACCGGCAAAGCCAGGTGTCTGCGAAACAGCTGCCGACTGTGGGGAGGGGGTCTGCGGAAGGCGGGGCGGCCTACCTCCCGCGCCGGCGAACGCCGGGGGTATCCGGTTGCTCAGTTGGTTTGCCCCGACCGATCTTCGCCGTCTCACCCCTCGAAGCGGCCCAGGATGAGGCAAGCGTTCTGTCCTCCGAGGCCGAAGGAGTTAGAGAGGGTGACCCGGACGTCGGCCCTCCGTGCCTTCTCGGGCACGTAGTCCAGATCGCACTGGGGATCCGGGGTCTCCAGGTTGATGGTCGGGTGGATGACGCCCTGTTCGATCGTCGCGATGCACACCGCAGCCTCAATGGCTCCCGCGCCTCCCATCGCGTGTCCGATCATGGACTTGGTTGAACTGACGGGAATGGCGTAAGCTCGGGGGCCGAATACCTCCTTGATGGCGCCGGTCTCGACCACATCATTGATGGGTGTGCTGGTTCCGTGGGCGTTCACGTAGTCGACGGCGCCAGGTGCAAGCTCTCCGTCCATCAGGGCTCGGCGCATGGCGCCGATGGCTCCTCTTCCTTCCGGATGGGGCTGTGCCACGTGGTAGGCGTCCGAGGAGGAGGCATGGCCCAGGAACTCCGCCCGTACTGAAGCTCCCCGCGCCGTAGCGTGTTCCAGGGACTCCAGCACCAGGATCGCGCATCCCTCACTGTAGACGAAGCCATCGCGATCTGCGTCGAACGGACGGCTGGCTCGCGCAGGGTCATCGTTGCGAGTGGAGAGGGCCCGCATCGCGCAGAAGCTCGTGATCGGGGCGAAATGAACCAGTGCCTCGACACCTCCGCAGATCATGACGTCGGCTGCCCCAAGACGGATGAACCCCGCAGCCTGTCCGACGGCTTGGGTCCCCGATGCACATGCTGCAACCTCGGTGCTGATGGGGCCCGTAGCCCCGGCCAGACAGCTCACGTGATGAGCGGGCATGTTGGCCAGCATGGCGATGGCGCTGAATGGGTTGACGCGGCCCCATCCCTTGGCGCGATGGCCATCCGTCACGATGACGCTCTGCTCAAAGCCGCCCACGGCGGTGCCCATGAGCACCCCCGTCCGCTCTCCGTTCTCCAGCGGGAGCTCCAGCCCGGCATCGGCCAGGGCCGCCTGAGCTACCGCGACACTGACCTGAGAACACCGGGCCATACGCCGCGCTTCCTTAGGATCGATGTGTTTCGAAGGCTCGAAGCCTCGGATCTCACCGGCGATTCTTGATGGAGAATCGGACGCGTCGAACTGAGTGATGGGACCAATGCCAGAGCGGCCTGCCAGAAGGCCTTGCCAGGTCTCGTCCCAGGTGAGACCCAGCGGGGTCATGGCTGCCATTCCGGTGACTACAACGCGGTTGTTCATGTCGATGTCTCCAGTATCTCGTTGCCCAGGCAGGAATCGACGAGGGGACCTCGCTCTCCCAGATCGAGTCTCTGTCGGACCAGTTGTTCCGGTTCTAGTCGAGCCCTCGCCTGAGGGGGACTCCATAACGATGATGTCAGCAAGCCGGACGCTACAGCGGCCTGAGATCCGGTAGTGTTTTCCGGGCGCCGACAGGAATCGAAGAGTACGCCGAATCAGATGCGACGCGAGAGCCATCCCAGGGATCGGCTCCGGGATGGCTCTGAGACCTGAGTGAACTCTAGACCGAAATCCCGAATGGGATTTCGCTGTGAAGACGGCGGAAGAAGGTGGTTAGAACCAGCCGGTGTCTTCCTCCAGGGACTTGACGTCCGCGGCGCGGGGTCCCTTCTCACTCTGCTCAATGGTGAAGTCCACCCGTTCTCCCTCGTTGAGCGAACGGAATCCTCCGCCCTCAATGGCGGAGTAGTGGACGAAGACGTCCTCGCCCCCGTCCCGGGAGATGAAGCCGTAACCCTTGGGGTTGCTGAACCACTTCACGGTGCCCGTTACCCGGCCACCATCTTCTTGAGGTTCTTCTTCTCTCTCGACAGTTGCAGCTGCCTCGGTGTCGGCTCCGGCAACGACGTCCGTCTCACTCGCTTCGGCCTCAACCTCGGTGGTTTCTGCTTCAGTCTCTTCCTGCCACTCCGGGTCGGTGCTGTGCTGAATGTCCCGTTCAAACATCGCGATTCTTACTCCTTTGCTCATTCTGTCACTGCCAAACGGCTTGCGAAAGAGCTTGGCCAGAAGCATGGAGCGCCGGGCCCAACCAGCGCCGACGGCCTCTCCTCTTCCGACGTCAACTCACCTGAGTGCGATCATAACATAGCTGCTCTGATAGTCAAGCGATGATCAAGCGCTAGTCAGGCGATAATCGAGCGCCGGCGTTCGAGTCGGGGGGGACCGATCCCGTAACCCTCCATGCCGTCGGAAGGAGCCACGACACCTGTACGAAACTCGCGCACAGCCTGATCTTGTTCCGGTGCCGTTATGGGGTAGAATCCTGTCCGGACGATGGGTAGCTCTGGTGTCCCGAGACAGGGTATACGGATTCAGCCTGGTTGGCGGATGGCCACCGGCTGTCATGGTGGTGCAGCCAGGGCGAGGCTGCTTCAGCCTATGCGGTAGCACAGGCCAGCGTGTTGTAGGTTCAGCTTTGGATCAGATGCGACGGGATGCCGTGAGCGAAGAACCCACCACTGCAGAGAAGATGCGGGCTCTGCCCTGGAGTGTGGCCGGCTGGGCTCTCACCTCCGTATACGCGCAGCTTACCCTCCTGGGGTCTGTGTTCGTCCTGTTCCTCGGTGAGCTCGGTCTTAGCAAGTCGCGCATCGGAGATATCCTCTCCTTCGTCCCCTTTGCCGCCATTATCGCCCTGCTCATTGCCCCACGGATCGCCCGCAGCGGTTACAAGCGTGTCTTCCTCATCTTCTTCGGAGCCAGGAAGGCTGCGACCGTCCTGGTGCTCTTCACGCCCTGGGTGCTATCGAACTACGGAGAGAGCGTGGGGCTCATCTACGTCGCGGGGATGATGGCCGTGTTCTCGCTTACCAGATCCGTTGCCATGACGGCGCTCCACCCGTGGACGCACGAGTACGTCCCCGATGCCGTGCGGGGGAAGTACTCGGCGGTCAATCAGGCCGTCTCTACGGCTGTCGGTTTCCTCGCTGTCGCCGGGGCGAGATACGTGTTAGACGTATCCAGCGGGTTGACCGGTTTCATGCTGATCATGGGCATCGGGATTGGCTTCGGCATCCTATCTGTATGGATGTTCACCTTCGTCCCGGGAGGTGGGCCTGATATAGCGGTTCGAGGTGGTCAAGGCTCTGATCGCGGCCTGGGAGACCCCCTCCGAGACAGGGATTTCGTCCTCTATCTTGTGGGGATTGCCCTGGTCATCTTGAACACGGGCCCGGTGGCCTCGTTTCTGCCTTTGTTTATGCGCGAACAGGTGGGCCTCAGCGCCGGGAACACAGTGTGGCTGCAGTCAGGGGCTCTGATTGGCGGTTTGGTGTCGAGTTTCATGTGGGGTTGGGCCGCCGATCGATACGGAAGCAAGCCCATTCTGCTGAGTGGTCTCTACGTGCGGGTGGCCCTGCCGGTCATCTGGCTGTTGGTGCCCCGAGGCTCGACCTGGAGCCTGCACGTAGCGCTTGGCATCTCGCTCGTCGACGGACTGGCCACCATGGCCTGGGCGGTCGGTACGAGTCGACTCCTCTACACGGGGCTCGTTCCCAGGGCAAAGAGATCAGGTTACATGGCGCTATACTACGGCTGGGTCGGACTGGTCGGCGGCATCAGCAACGTGACTAGCGGTCGGATCCTGGATCTCTCGGAGGGGGTCTCCGGTGAGATCCTGGGTCTGAGCGTCGGGCCGTACTTCCCGCTGTTCGCCGGTGCTTTCCTGCTGGGGCTGATTGGCCTGGTGCCGCTGGCCAGACTGCAGGCCGAAAGCGCCGTCGGTGTGAGGGAGTTTGCCGGGATGTTCTTGCACGGGAATCCCATCCTGGCGATGGGATCGTTGATTCGCTACCATCGCGCTAAGGACGAAGCAGCCGTCGTGGCAACGACGGAGGGTCTGGGATTGGCCAAGAGCCCCTTCACCGTAGACGAGCTCCTGGAGGCCCTGTCGGACCCCCGGTTCAATGTCCGTTTCGAGGCCATCATATCTATCGCGCGCATGGATCCAGACGACCGTCTGCTTGAAGCTCTGATCGATACTCTGGAGAGCAGCGATCCGGCATTCAGTGTGATGGCAGCCTGGGGCCTGGGTAGAATGGGCGACGCGCGAGCCATCGCACCGCTCCGTCGCGGCCTGGACGCGGACTACCGCTCGGTAAGAGCCCACTCCGCTCGTTCGCTGGCGACACTCGGAGACGTTGAGACCCAGCGAGTCCTCGTACGGCGCTTGAGAAGCGAGACGGATGAGGGCCTCCAGATCGCCTATGCATCAGCTCTGGGCCGGCTCCAAGCCACGGAAGCAGCGGATCAGGTGCTGATCCTCCTTCGCGAGAGCGAGGACGAGCGGTCCCGCCTGGAGCTTGCCCTGGCTCTGGCCCGGATGGTGGGGGAGGAGCATCACTTCATCGATTTTCTGCGACACCTGGGGGATGGCCTGGGTTCGAGCGGTGCCTGGGTGCTGAAGGATCTGAGGCAGCGACTATCTGCTTCCATCTTCGGGGATCGTGATCTGCTGGAGATCCTGGATCAGTGTCACGATGCGCTGGCAAGGGATGACACCGAACAGGGCCTCGTGTTACTCGGCACCTTGATCGCTTCGCT
>SKLM01000132.1 GCA_007123205.1 Thermoflexales bacterium | reverse complement strand
GATCTCATCGGCCAACTCGCGAAACGAGATGATCCGCTGTCCCCGAAGCGTTGGCGCCACCAGCTCTCGGATGGACCGGAGTCCCGCGGAGGCGCGGAAGAGCGGCTCACCTCCAGATTCGCCTGGGTGGGCCACGGACACGCAATCACCCCACACGACTCCCCCGGCCTCGGACCTCGAGCCAGTGGTCTCAGACCGATCCAGGACCAACCCTACGGAGACGGCCTCGGCCACCTCTCGCACGCGGTCGAAGCCCGGGGTTACCGGCTGCTCAGTGATCTGCTGGTCGAGGGGAATCAGCTTATCCTGCAGCGCGCGCAGATCGGTGCAATGGCCGGCGCCCGTCGCGGGCACTGCCAGTACAGCAGCGATTCTAGTCATGCGCCTGCTGATCCGAGTTGTGGTTCGGACGGGCTCCTGTACTCCCCACTATAGCCCCTCCATCGTGATTGCCTCTTCCGGGCAGGTGTTCGCACACAGTCCGCAACCCCAGCAGTGGTCGGGATCGAATCGGATGTGCTTCTGCAATACGCCATGAGTACGATAAGGTGTGTGATCGCGAGACAGAGCTCCAAAGGGACAGCGGCCGATACACAGGCCACAATGGGTGCAGGCGTCCCAGTCGAACCTGCCCACGTGGTGGGCCCTGGGGTATTGCTTAGCCAGTCCAAGTCTCAATCCAGCCCGCATAGGAAAGGAGTAGGAGGGATGGCAGTTTCCGTGACTGACCCACTCGAGCTGTGGATCGTGCTGGCGCCAGAATCGTGGTCCGGTGTGAACCAGGCCCGCCCTGTCCAGAGCGATGAGGTGAGACTTGGCCTCCTCGGTCGACAGGCTTCGGCCCTGCCCTCGCTCCAGGGTCAGTCGAGCGCGTTCGCCGAGACGGACGCTTCCTTCGACGACTGGAGAACCGGGCAGCAGCGTCGTGATGCACGGACAACGGAGAGCGCAGATGTACTCGGCAGCCTCCACCAACTCGATGGCCTCATCCAGCAACAGAATATCGCGGTTCTTCATCCGGACATAGTCATCGGGATCCCTGATGATGCGCTCGAGCTCGGGGGCCCAGCGCTGGATCCACTCGGCTATCTGCCATTCGCTAACCGCCCTGCGTCTCCAAGGGGGTAGCGACGACCATGCTGGGGTTTCGTATGAGCTGAGAATGTCGAGGCGGAGATAGAAGTCCGCTCGTGAGTATGTGCTCGCCCCGGCCGTGCCCTGCTGGTTGACGATCTCCCGACGGAGGGCCTTCCGGAGCAACTCAGCGGCTTCCGGCTGCGACAGCCGCATCACTTCCGCCACTTCTTCAAGCGTCATGGCCCGATCATCCAGGGCGACCACCAACTCCATCTCGTCGGCATCGGCAACCAGGTCAACGTACGGTTCCATAGCCGGCGGCACGCCAAACACTCGCACGAAATCCTCTTTCAGACTAACCTCTTGGCTCGTCACACCCATCATCCCTGCCTTTCACACTCCCGAGGCCTCGTTCGACGAAGGCGTACGCCGACGAAGTCGAACAGCCCCAAGCTATTCCTCCCAGAAGGCATCTCCAGGACCATGCCTCACCATTGGACCACTCGGTCGGGGTACCGCGCGGCTATCCGCTGGGCCGTGCCCTCGCATCCCCGTGCCACGCGGCGCATATCTCCAAGCCGGATCTAGTGCATCTCGTGGTAGGCGTGGAACTCCGCCGGCAGATCCCACGGGTCGATGATGCACTCAACCACTGCTGGCGTCCCGACGTCATTAGCCATCAGTGCCCGTTCCAGAGCCGGGGCCACCTGTTCCGGGCTGTCGATCCGCTCGCCATGGCATTCACTGGCCTCAGCCAATCCCACGAAATCGGGCTGCACCTCGAAGTCCACGGCGATGTGTCGCTGGTTCAGTCGCATCTTCTGCGTGTACTTGATCCGTCCCAAGGAGAAGTTGTTGAGGACGATCCAGGTAACAGGCGCTCGGTTCTGTACCGCCGTGGCCAGTTCCTGGTTTGCCATCTGAAACGCGCCGTCGCCCGTGATGCACACTACCTTTTTGTCCGGTCTTGCCAGTTTGGCGCCAATCGCCCCGGCAACACCCGCGCCCATGCAGGTCTGCTCGCCTGGCGCCACCGACCCGTTCAGATCCAGAACCTGGTAGTAGGGGCTATAGTAAGACCATAGATCCTGGCTCCCATTTTCGTGCACCAGGATCGTGTCCTTGCCGTAGACGCGGTTAAGCTCGTACAGCAGGCGCTTGGTCTGCAGCACCTGGGCCTCGGCAAGGCATTCGCGTTCAACCTCCTTTCGGTAAGCTCGCTTCGCCCTGCCGTACTCCGCTGCGCGTGATGCCCACTCCGGTCGCACAGCCTCCCGCAGCCCCTCAGTCAGCTGGCTCAAGACGAGCTGGGCATCCCCCACCACCGGAACATCGGGAAGCCAGTTCCGGGCGATCTCAAAGGGCTCAATGTCGATCTGGATGAACTTGGCTCCCGGAGCTTTCGGGAAGTGTTGCCAGGCACCGGTCTGGAACTCCTCGTTACGCGACCCCACCGTGATCAGCAGGTCTGCCTCCTCTACGGCCTGGACTCCCAACCGTGTGCGGTAGAGCCCTACCTGGCCGAAGGAAAGGGGGTGATCCTCGGGGATCGAGCCCCGCCCGGACGGGGTGGTTAGAACGGGCATGCCCATCAACTCGGCCAGCGCTATAAGCTCCGCGTGGGCGCCGGAACTGCGCAGTCCCCCGCCGGCAACCAGGAGGGGGTATCGCGCCGCAGCCATCAGCTGGACTGCAGCCGCTACTCGGGCGGGCTCGCCGGCCGTCCTGATATGCCTTTCTCCTGGAATGTAAGGGGCGGCCTCCGCCTCCCCAGTGCCGACTTCCTGCGGAATCTCGAGAAAGATGGGCCCTGGCTGGCCGTTCGTGGCCAGCGCAAAAGCGCGTCGCATCGCCCACGGGACCTTCTCCGGATACGCGACTCGCGTCGCCCACTTGGTAACGGGGCTCATTATCCCAATCTGGTCGGTCTCCTGGAAAGCGCCTTTACCCTCCCGGTGACCGTCCATGCCTGTGCACGGTGCGATCACGGGTGCACAGGTAGCCAGTGCCTCCAATAGGGCAGGCACCAGTTTGGCTACTCCAGGGCCAGGACTGGCAAAGCACACCCCCGGCTCACCACTGACCAGTGCATAGGCCATGGCCATGAACCCCCCGGCGGCTTCGTCGCGCACCAGAACCGCCTGGATCTCTGGAGCGTCGTAGAGCGCCTCGTAGAGGTGCACCGGGTTGCCCGGCAACCCAAAGACATGCCTGACATTCTCTGCCTTCAAAGCAGCTACCACCATCTCCCAGCCCGTCTGCTTACCCATTTCCCTTCCTCCTCATTGCTGTGAAATCGTCAGCCACGGCACGATCGAGTCCAGGCTATCCCTGTGGTCTTCTCAGTCTTGTGGGAAGGACGGGATGCCCTGTGCACAGCTGTGTCCAGGGGATCAATGGCCTAGCACCTCCTCTCGGTGCGGTCTTCGCCAGGTCTAAGCACTCTCATAATGGCCATGCGACGCTAGTATTGCATCTCCTGGGCCGGCATCGTGCACTGTCAGGTGGGAGACATCGGAACCAAACTGTCATCGACAGGGAACTACGTCGAGTAGGGACGACCTGGTTTGCAAACGCCGTTGCTGGTCAAGAGATCTAGCCCATGTGCTAACAATACGGATCAGACGGGTCGTGATTATAGTCATCCATCAACGTCTGTCAACCAGCCGTCACGAGAGTGTTTGACGTGTCACGGTGGGGTGGAATGGGGCGGACAGGATACACCAGAGCTGGGCATTCGTTCGATGCTGACCCTGTGGCAGGCCCATCTCGACGCTGCAGTGGCACATAGGCCCTGCCAGGCTGGTAGGTTCTGTTCCAGACTCTCTGTCAGCCTGCTGAGGGTACCTGCTCGTAGCAGCGCCACCGGAGCGGTATCTGCGGTGATCTCTGCTGTATCAGGAGTCGCGCCAGAGACGTCTGTGCTCAATTCCTTCACGTTACTGCTGTTGGCATCCCGCGATGCTTGACAGCGACCAGGTTATGGGTAGAATTATACCAGATGTTCTGACATTTGCAAGCCATGGGCCGGGGAATTGCCCCGTATGGGGAAGCGTGAACTCACTGCGAGGTTGCCGTGCGATCCCAACTCAGTAGCACCACGCTGGTCGACGATGTGGTCGATCAGATCCGTCAGAAGATCCTGGCGGGTGAGATGCAGCCCGGGGATTTTCTGCCCACGCGGCGCGAGTTGGCCAGCCTTTACGGGGTGGGGCTCTCCACCGTCCACGAGGCTATTCAAGCGCTCTCGGCCGTCGGGATGTTGGACTCGCGCCCGGGAAAGGGAACCTGGGTGCGGGAGGATGCGTTGGACGGGCTGATACACCCAGAGACGGTGCGGACCCGCCTGGGCGATCTTGACGTTGCCGGTGTATATGAGGCACGGAGCGTGATGGAGGTGACCCTGACGAGAATGGCCGCCGAGCGGTCGACGCCGGCGGATATCGGCCGCATCCGGGAGGCGCTGGAGCGTATGGAGGCCTGCCTCGACAACAACGAGGCCTTTGTGGCAGCCGATCTCGATTTCCATCTAGCTGTCGCGAAGGCGAGCAAGAACGAGCTCCTCGAGCAGTTCTACTACCTGTCGCGTAGGTTGATCGGCGAGGCCATCCACGAGATGGTCGATAGACCTGGTGTGAAGCAGGACTCCGTTCTCTATCAGAGAGCCATTGTCAGCGCCATCGAGGATCGTGACCCGGCGGCGGCAGAGCGTGCGGCCCGCACCCATATGGGCTATGTC
>SKLM01000442.1 GCA_007123205.1 Thermoflexales bacterium | reverse complement strand
GCTCACCGGCTGGGAAACGGGCGCAGGGGTGGTTTGTCGCAGGTGCGGTCATCGTTGCCCTGGTCGTCATCGGCGTTATCGTCGCACTGGCTCTGCTGTCGATCCACACGTATCAAGCCGTGGTGGCAGGTGTCGATCCGATCGCTGCCGCTGTAGTGGTGGGCCTTCTGCGGGATGCAGCCATCATCTTCGTGGCCTTCGAAACCCTGATCATCGGGATACTGCTCATTGTACTGATGCTGCAGTTGCAGTCGCTGACTGTGCTGCTTCGAGACGAGATCAAGCCGATGCTGGAAGCAGCGAACGAGACGGTGACGACGGTACGGGGAACGACCAAGTTCGTGAGCCATAGCGTGGTCTCGCCGGTGATGAAGTGGTCAAGCAGCCTGGCAGGCGCGCGTCGCATTCTCAAGGAAATCAGTGATCTGCGGAGAAGCAACGAGGAGACCTAGGTCAACTAAGCCGTCTTGGATCAATACACAGAGAGTGGAGGTGAACGGTGGGAAAGAACAACAATGGTGAGTTCGGCGCGTTCTTCGCTGGGTTCTTGATGGGTGGGGTGGTCGGTGCCGCGGCGTCGCTGCTAATGGCCCCGCAATCAGGGGAGGAGACCCGCGAGCAGATACGAGAGCGAACCGTGGAGCTTCGCACCCAGGCAGAGGAGACCATAGCAGAAGCGCGTGAAAAGGCCGAGGCCGTTGCCGCGGACATCAAGCGGCGCGCCGAGGAGGCACAGCTCCGGAGCCAAGAAGTTCTGCGAGAAGCGCAGGAACAGATGACCAAGGCAGTCGAGGAGACGAAAAAGGCTGCCGAACGATTGGACGAGGAAACGACCGCGGAGGAAGAAGCCGAAGCGATCTAGGAGTCCGTCCTACCCGGAAAGGAGTCGCTCCGTCCGGCATTCGCATCGAGCCAGCTCTCGCAGGGCCACAGCCTGATAGAGTGCTCCGGCGTGCTCTTCCGGTGGCACGATCAAGCGGGAATTCTGGGAGCCTCCGACCGCTCTCTTCCCCAGAGCACGACGCCCCTTCAGGCTGAAGGGGCGTCGGCTTTTTGAAACAGGGCACAGCTCAGAAGGTGGCAACACACTTGAGAGCATCGGGCAAATGAGCCACTACGTCGCCCGCGACCATCCCTGCCGCACCCTGCCTATGTCGCGCCAGTTCTCCCGCCAGGCCGTGCAGGTAAGCGCCCGCTGCGGCTGCCTCGAACGGAGCAAGCCCCTGGGCACGCAGAGCAGCTATGGCTCCTGCCAGAACATCTCCCGTACCGGCCGTCGCAAGCCCCGGATTGGCAAAGGGCTCGATGACCGCCCGTCCATCGGGCCCTGCAACGACAGTATAAGCTCCCTTCAGTACGACCACCTGTCGCCATTCAGCGGCCTGGGAACGGGCAGTCGCCAGTCGGTTTTCCTGAACCTGCGCGACTGAACGACGCATCAGTCGGGCCATTTCACCGGGGTGAGGCGTCAAGATACTATCAGCAGGGAGCCGCTCCAGCCCGCCCTGCATCTCGGACAGGATGTTCAGGCCATCAGCGTCGAGCACCAGGGGCGGTAGATCGCCATGCAGCCCCGTCCTACTCTCTTCGCTCCGGAATCCCATGGAGCGCCGTTGATCCCCACACTCAAGCAGCGTCTCAATGAAGGCGACTGTCTCCTCTTCGTGACCAAGCCCAGGCCCGACCAGCAGTACATCGTAGCCAACTAGCTCTCTCCGCAACACGCGGGCTCCATCCGGGCTGATCACGCCCATCGCGTCAGGCAAGAGCAGGTAGGTCGGCTCCGCCAGTCTCGCGGCCACCGCAGTGTGAATCGCCGCTGGTAGGGCCAACGTCACCAGCCCAGCGCCCACTCGAGCCGCGGAGGCACCAGCCAGATAGGCAGCCCCCGTGTAGTTGACCGAGCCAGCCACGATCATCGCCTTGCCGAAGGTACCCTTGTGAGCATCAGCCGGACGGGCGGGTAGCCATTCCCTCACCATCGCCGGTGTGACCACCTCCAGGGTGATATCGTCAGCGAGAGCCGGATCGGTTCCGATATCGGCAACGATCAACTCGCCTACCGCCGCGGCCCCGGGGAGACGGAAGTGCCCGACTTTAGGATAGGCGAACGTCACTGAGAGATCGGCAGGAATTGCCAGCTCGTCGAGCTCACCGCTATCGTAGTCAAGCCCTGTAGGGCCATCAACCCCGATCACCAGAAGCTGCTCCCGAGCTTCCGCGCGGGCGCGAGGCAGAAGGGCCTCCAAGCCGTCGCGGGGGGGTAGTCTGCGCTTGACCACCGAGGCCCGCACCGCGTCGAGCAGATCAGCTAGATCGCCCCGTAGCGGCAGCCGTGTGCCCGTCCCCAACAAAGCGTCTATGAGGATGCTGGCTTCACCCACCAGGGACCGGAGCCGCTGACCGGCCCGATCCTCCCCGGCGGAGACCAGGCTCACCTCGCCATCGAGCACCAAGCGCAGGTTCTCATCCTCGGCTGAGCTGCGCTCCCCGTACAGATAGCAGGTAACCAGCGCACCCAGTCCATGGAGATACCTTGCTGCGACCAGCCCATCGCCGCCGTTGTTCCCCGGCCCGACCAGTACCAGCACCTGGATATCGCGCACGTTGCTCCGGGCAGTCACTGCGTGAGCAACAGCCCTGCCGGCGTGCTCCATCATCACCGCGTATGAATGGCCGGCAGCGTGGGAGTCGGCCTCAATTCGCTGCATCTGATCTACCGTGACAACCTTCATCGCACCCCCAATCGACCTATGATCCATCCGGAGGAACCAGAGAGAACGCGCTACACTGCAATCATCGAGTCGAGCAGAAGCAAGGGGTCACGTCTCAGCGTGGAATACCCCAGGCAGGACTTGAACCTGCAGCCCTCGGATTAGAAGTCCGATGCTCTGTCCAGTTGAGCTACTGGGGCGCGGATTTATTCTATCCTGAGGCCACTGTGCTGTCAAGCAAACTTTCTGGTAGTGGAGTTCAAGCGTCTCCTTCAACGGGGTCTCACTCTGGAGTAGAAGGAAAGCGCCACGATTTTCTGTGGCGCTTCAGGGTCAAGCGGAGTATCGTCTACCGGACCGGGCGGATTCCCTTGTAGACCCGCCGCCCACCCAGAGTGCGGAGAATCCTCTCGGGATACCTCCCGGTGATGCCACCCAACTCCTGTGGCGTCATCGGCCGATTGCCTTGGGCCAGGAAGACCCGAAAGACCGCGTCGATGAGTGGCAAGCTGTCTCTGATGTAGTCCGGCTGCTTGCTGCAGTGCGTGCTCAAAACGTGCTGCAGCCCGTTGACCCGTCGCACCTCGCCCGTCCGCTGATCGATCCAGTCAATCTCTTCCTCGGCTGCGAGCTCTCGCCCAAACGCTTCTCTGTGCTCCTGACACAAGTGAGATCGCAATTCCACACCGATGTCCAAGCCTTCCCGCTCCCACCAATCGTAGTCGATATGGAACGGAGTGTCGATGGTCGGCCTGACCAACTTCCGCAGCGCCGCAGGAATCGTCATCTCAGCCACAGTCCAGTCCTATGCCCCACTCGATCCTACCCGCAAGACCCAGTAGTTGTCCCCGACGGGAGCGTACCTATCACCGGTAACCAACACTTCCAGGAGCGGACCAGGCGGGGTACGCATCACGGCATTGACCGCACTGTAGAGCGTCGCTGCATGCACGTTCCCCTGAGGGCTGAGTTTCACCAGCTCCGTAAACACGTCCTTGACGATCTGGCTCAGTGAACGGCCCTGTTGCCGAACGCGTTTCCACAGCTTCTCCAGCCCATCCAGGTCACCGGTCGCCATCACCATAAGTTCATCGTAGTCACACGCGATATCTTCCTTGTGCATTTCGAAGACCAACCGGTCGTCCCGGGGCACGGCCACGCGGACCCACTCTCTCCTAGAGCGGCGTTGGCGAGGTCGGACGATGAAGCGGTTTCGCTCCTCCGATCGAGCGAACTCCAAGTAGGCCCCCACAATGATGTTATTCTCTCGGTACCACTCCTTCAGACCGTAGACGTAGCGTCCCTGCTGGACCACCCATCCCGGGATCTCCTCCCCAGTGTCGCCGTCCACAAAGGTGAAGTGAATTCGCTCGGCTCGCGCCGACGGGAACAGCCATGACAACCGGCTTGACAATGGAACTGAGCCGGCTCTCCAGTGGGGATAGATCAAGACGATCTCTACCGGCTCCGACGCCCTCTCAAAGGGCTCCAGATCAGACCATTCGTCGTCCAGCTGGCGCTCCAAAGACCGCATCTCGCTGGTCAGAAGCGGAGGTTCATACTCCAGAGGTCTATACTGAAGGGTAATCGGTATTTCCTTGATCGCATCTGGCTCCAGCCGATCGAGGTACCAGAGCACCTCGCCGGCTGGTCCGACCTCGTCAAACCGATCGTCCTGCTGGAGCACATAATTCAGCGAGAAGATGCGAAGCTGAGGCGAGATCTCCTCGGGCAACTCGACGTCGCCGAGGAGAGCCTCGGTCGGCAGTGGTCCCCCACCTGCCAAGTCGAGCACAGCCTCAGCCAGGTTCAGATGTCCGGCGTGAACCTCAACCAGCAGATCCCGGCGGAACCACTTGTTGGCCAGACGGACGAAATCCTCCTCCGATCGCAGGCGCGCCTCGAGTCTCCCAGCGATGACGGGCCCATACAGGGACGCCAACTCCTCCGGCGAGTGAAGTTCGTCCGCATCTGCCGCCCCTAAAACAGCCTGGTTGAGGGGGTGTCCATTCTCGAACTCCGCCGCGAACTCTCGCTCCTCTCCCTCATCAAACCTGACCGTTATCACCTTGAAAGGCTCGTGCTCGGGATTGTGACCAGGCCTCACGCCAATGACTTCACCTGAGCGGTAGTCCAACACGGGGAAGACGACCCGCTCCCCAACCTCATACCTTTGCTTGGGTCGGTATGGGGTTCCCCTTGAAAGCGCACGCTCGATGAGTGCTTCCTCCTGGCGAGCATGGTGTGCTACCAAAGCGCGGCTCAACTCCTCCGTCGAACGGGGCAGTTCGTCCTCGACCAACAAGGTGCTAAGGTACTGAAGATTCTCAGAAGTGATCGCGTAGTCGTGCCAGTGCTCCGAACTCTGAGTTTTCCTTCGGATCAACCTGCTCTTCCCTCCAACACACCATCAAAAACTCTTCGACACACGAACGAGGATTATACCATCATCAAGCCATTTGACAAATAGGTGTCTTCAGGGCACACTAGAGAGATGAAAGGAGGTTACCAGTGAAGCGAGAATCCTCTCGTTTTCCAGATCTGACCACAATTTGCACCACGGGGGGGCTCATCAAGGCCCAGGTGATAAAGTCCAAGCTAGAGCACGCGGGGATTCGCGTGCTGCTAGACTATGAGAGCGTAGGCCCGGTGATCGGGATCACCGTGGACGGGATGGGACAGGTGCGCGTACTCGTCCCTACCGAACGTGCTGAAGAGGCACGAGCTCTGATCGAGGAGGAGTAGGCCCAGACAAGCCACTCCAAAGGGGTAATCCGTCCCGCGGTTGTTGCGATACATGGATGACGCAGCTTCCACCTCCCACGGGCCATTCTAGTTGATCCAAAAGCTCGAAAAGCTCAGCTGGCCCGATGGGAAGATTTGCATGTCGCGCCTGGACGCTCATGTACACGTGTCCAAATCCGCTCCTGCCGCAAATACGTTCACACCCAGTTTTGAAAGAGGCTCTTCTCAGCGTCTTATGGCGTCTCATTGGCGGCCGCAATGTGGGATGACCTCCAGAGAGGTCTATCGGAGGCCGCGCAGGATCGACGATCGCAGTTATGCCGTCAAACCGGTGACGAGCCAATGCCATCGCATCCCTCCGCAGTAACCGACCGAGCCCATCTCTGACGGCGAAGAACCCGTCCATCTCCCGATGTCGATGCAGCAACCTGATGGGAATGCCCAATTGGGCTAGCCTTTGCGGCAAGCGGTCGCCGTCAGGGCAGGCGACTGGGATCAGATGGCGGTTGTCAGGAGGGAAGTAGGGTCCCCGGGGGACCCTCATGTCACGTGGGCACTGTCCCCGGACTGCTCCAGCGGAGGCAGTTCGTCCAAGCACTGGAGCCCGAAGTGTTGGAGAAACTCAGCCGTCGTTCCGTACAGGAAGGGGCGCCCAGCGCCGTCGGCTCGCCCTACACGATCTACCAGGCCCGCGCTCAGCAGCGTCCGCAGAACACTATCGGACCCGACGCCCCGAATCGACTCGATCTCCGGACGCGTAATTGGCTGACGATAGGCGACGACAGCCAGGGCCTCCAGGGCAGCCTGCGAGATCTGAACGCGTGCTTCCAATCCCAGGAATCGCTCGACACACTGAGCAGCTTCCGGCGCTGTCGTCAGCTGCACCTGACCAAGGGCCCGCTGCAACCGCAGGCCGCGGCCATCATAGTGCGCTGCCAGAGTATCCAGAGCGCGCTCGATCTGCCCTGACGTGGCCTCCAGTGCCTCCGCGAGACGATGAGTGGAGACCGGCTCCTCTGCTACAAAGAGCACGCTCTCCACTCGCGCTGTAAGACTAAGCTGGCTATTCTCGTTGGTCACTATGCTCTTGACGTGTCGACGCTGTCCCGCGATACGGGTGACCAGCCCCCGCCCTCGGTCGGCACACTGAGTTCAGCTGTGAGCGTGCCAGTCGTTCGCTAGAGCCCTTGCTCCTTGCTCACTCGTCTGAGCCCCACTCCTCGGGCGGGGTGAAAGAGGCTTCCCTTTCCTCCCTACCAGCAGCCGGACGCACAGCCTCGATATTGACCTTAGGCGGACGAGCCAACTTGAGGCCCATCTTATCCTCGATCACACGGCGAGCCGTCTCGACGATTCTTTCGGCCTCCGCAGGAACCCCGGTCTCTGTGGCTACCTTCGCGTCAAGCTCTACTACGACCCCCCTTCGCTTGGCGGACACCTTAGGCTTGACCTGCGTGACCCCGGGAAGTTGGTTGATCTCAACCTTCAGTTGATCGGCGATGGAGGAGACTCCCAGCGTGGCCTCACCGCCTGACACCTGCTCGACTTTGATCGACGTCGGGGCGCGCCTTCCCACCTCGAGGATGATGAGGAGAATGGCGATCAGATTGACGATCACAGCCAGGAGTATACCCACAGGCAGCCGGACGATGGGCCTGACACGGGCGAGGGCGTCGGCCAGTCCTCGGGCTTGCTCCGCGACGATCCGAAGCGTATCCACGGGCACGACCAGCAGCAAGGAACACAAGACCATCACAGCAAGCAACAGAATCACAAGGACGACACGGTTAACAGTGTTCATTGACGAGCCTCCTTTTAAGTGTAAGAGATACCGGTCACCCCACCCAAATCGAAGAGGGCCGGAGCAGCTATTCCCCAGCCAGGAATGCATCCCATTATAGCACCGGCGTCCCGTTTCGGCAATACGCGCCTCATCACCAGCGCCGAGAGGGCACTCGTAGCACGAGGATGAGAAGGCCGAGCCCTATGGCGCTGATCAGCCCTCCTAACAGGAGACTGCGGGGCTTATACTCGAACACCACCTGGTGCTGCCCAGCCTCCAGCCAGACGGCCCGGAACAGGAGATTGGCTCGACAGATCGCTCTCTCCTCACCGTTCACCGTTACCTGCCAACCTGGGTACCAGGCATCGGTCAGGACCAGGTAGCCCGGTTCCATCAGATCCGCTTCGATCATCACCCGTTCCGGATGATACTCGACCATCGTGGCATCTGTGCTGCCCAGATCCGGCGGCACGCCGTGAGAATCCTCGCTGATTCCGCTGATGATCTCTCGGTCCCCACACGTCGGATCATCACCGTGCAATACCACCTCAGACGCCGGATTGAACGCCGGATCCGCCATGGTCGTCAGAGCCATCAGGTCGTCATCGACCGGCCGAGCAGACGGAACAATGAAGGCCCTGGGAAGGACGTCGAGGTTCTCATAGATCTTCACGTCGCCAGAGTGAACCAAGCGAAAACGGCCTCGATCCGATATCACCAATGACTGAAAGCTACCGGTTCGCTCATCGACCAGACTGATGCCACGCACCACCCACGCCCCCGCAGAGAGTGTCCCTTCGAGCGTGATGCTGACAGGTACTTTGGACTCGGACCAACTCAGTCGTGTTGTCCCTAAGTCCCCATCAACTCGGGCCACACTCCCGGTGGTTCCTAGCTCCTTCGCATCCAATTCGAAAGTGCGCACCGTTCCGTCCTTGAATCCCACGGAGACCACACCCAGTGGCTCGGCGAGCGGCACCGCACCCACGCCCTCAACAGAGAACACAAGGCCCAGCGACGTTGCCGCGAACCGGGGAATATGTGCCACCCGGGCTTCGTCGCCGCCGACGAGCGCGGCTTGGTGCTGAAGATCGTAGAAGACGTCATCAACCCAGGCGTCCTGCAGTTTGTCGGTGATCAGATAGCGCGTGTTGAACAGGCTAAGCCAGCGCCCATCAGGAACGGTCGTCAAGTTCTCACGCAGCCGACCGTCGACGAAGACCTCATTCTCTGACGGAAGCAGTCTCTGGAGTATCACGAAATGCTCCAGGGGCAGCACACCGCCGTCATAGCCATCGACCGCCGGCACCGCGAAGGCGAGGGGCAAGTTGGGACTCAGGATCTCTTTCTCCTTGGCAGCGATTACGTACTGGTAGAGCTGATCCCCAGAAAGCTGAGGTCGGTAGATCATCTCGATCAAGGGGAGATCTCCCGGGTCAAAGGTCGTGTCGGACATGCTCAGAAAACGGGCTCCTGGCCGCGGATCGAGTTCGCTAGCGTCCAGGAGGTGCGCCAAGGCCGGCCGCAAACTCGTGAACGCCTGAGCAGCCGTAGCACGGCTGTGAGGCAGGGCCGTCGTCGCCAGATAGAGCTCTGACACCAACACGACTGACAATGCGAGAGTCAGCGAGCGTGGCGCTCGAGGGATCGCCAAGATGATCCCGCCCGCCAACACGATGGTCCCTAACCAGAGTAGGATGCTCAGTAACCCAACATGGCCTGCCGAGCCCCCCACTCCGCATCCAACGGCCCAGACAGTGAAGATCGACACACAGATGCTCGACCCCAGAAGGGCGCGTCTGGGGATGGGCTGCCGCCTCCACGCGGCATCAACCGCTAACCCCGCCAGCGGGGATACGCCAAGCGCGTAGAGCGCCAGCCAGCGGGCGGGCACCCGGAAGTGAGCAAAACCCGGAACGTAGCGAGCCAGGAGCAGATAGACCGGGTTGTACAGACCTAGGGCGAAGAACAGTCCCAGGAAGACCAGAAGCACCGCGCCCAGAACCCGCGATCGGATTGGATCATCCCCCGTTGGACGCCGATGACGGTGCCGGCTGATGAACAGCGCAAGCCCGAGAGCAGCCAGAGCCAAACCAGTGATGCCCACATAGGCCACGTGCTCGATGTGGTCTGGGGAGATCGGATCGAAGAATGCGGGCAAGAGGGCGCGCCCGACGTAGCCTGGTGGAAGGGAAAAGGACACGCGCTCACTGAGCGGCAGTCCCCGGGCGCGCACAGAGTGGCGGGAGAGCTCCCAAGTTGGAGCGAGTTGGATTCCGGCCAACGCCGCACCAGACACGGCGGCGATCGCCAAGAGGACTAGCCGCCGGACCAGCGGCCGGACCTCACCGTGCCAGAGTGCACGCCAGATGCCGGGGCCACATCCGTAGACCGCCAAACCAACCAGCGAGATGAAGGCCGTCTGGGTGTGACCCGCAAGGAGCACCAGACTGACCGTCACCGTCAGACCAAGAAGACTCACTCTCCGATGAAGAACCTGGGCCCCGGCCTGGGAAGCCCGATCGTACAGCATCAGCATGAGGGGCAGCCAAGCCAGACCCTGGACTTGGTTGACGTGCTCGATCTGCGCGCCAAGATAACCACCGAGAGCAAACACAGCGCTGACACCCCACGCTCCAACTCGTGCCAGGCCGTAGGACTCCCGGCCCCACAGATAGGCACCGAAAGCAGCCAGACAGAGATGCAGGGGAATCGTCATATGGACCGAGCGGTGAGCCGGAAGCAGAAGCCACAACAGCCAATTGGGCGGATAGAAGAAGCCCACCTGGCTGTTGGCCAAGAAGGGCGCTCCCATGAATAGATACGAGTTCCACAGCGGCAGTCGACCAGCGCGGATGGCTCGCGTCGCCTCTGCCCAGTACGGGTAGAAGTAGGTGAAGATGTCGCCGCCTGCCAAGACACGACCGGCCAAGCTGATGCGCCAGATGAACAGCACCACCAGAAGCCATAGGAGGAGCACGGCGCCGGTGTCTCGCAGAACAGACTTGTATCGCAACATCAGTCTCTCAATGGGGCCACCTGATAGAGGATGAACTTGACGGCCCGGTCGTCGTCCTCAACCGTTAATACCGGATTCAGAGTGTAGCCAACATCGTGCAGGTATCGCTCCAGTCTGGCTGAAGATTCCCACCCGGGGAAGGCAACGAATCGAGGTTCCTTCTCGCCGAACGCTTGCACATCACGCGCCATCCAGATCGGATTCGGCCAGTACGAGAGGTGGACTGGGGCATCCCACAACCCGTACCGGTAGTGCCACCCGAGCCAGTGATGGTAGACCACGGACCCTGCTGGGCGTTGGGCCAAGAATGAGATAACCTCGTCAAACCCATCATAGAAGGCTCGTTCGCGGCCGATGGGATACTGACCCACACTGGCCGCAACGGCGGGCCGCGCCAAGACAGCGACTAGCAGCCCGGTGACGACCAGCTTCGGCCAAGCTGTTTCAAGCCCGATCCGGTTGGCCAGCCATTGGACGGAACGAGCCAATGCGACAGCCAATACGGGTACTAACGGCAGCAGATACCGATCCCAGACAGGAAATGCCACAAGCCACTTAAGTAAGCCGTAGGCCACGACGAAAGAGACTAGCAAAACATCGGCCACAGCCTCCCGCCCCCGTGGGCTTCGGACAGCAGCACTCATCACCAGAGCTGGCAGACTTGCCACCAGGAGAGCATTCACCACCGATGAAGCAAACAGGTAGCGCATCAGACCGAGCCACGCCTGCAGGCGCGGCAAAAGCTCTTGGGCCCAGATCAACCGAAGCCCCCCGTAGCCGACGACACTTGCCTGCCAAAAGCGGCCGGCTCCGTGGAGGACCCGTACGCCATCCCAGGCAAAGACCAGCCCCACGACCAGGGCCCAGCAGGCCACGTAATCACGGAACAAAGACCAACCCTTGCCTGAAGAGTCCGGAAGGAAGATCAGCAGTAATAGCGATAACGGCAGCCAGACCAGGCCGGTCTGCTTTGCAGCGAAGCTCAACGCAGCCAACACACCTGCCCACGATGGTCGACCGCCAACCGCGGCCAGGCAAGCGGCCGCTCCAAAGGCTACCATCGCCGGGTCGGGAAAGCCCGTGCTGGAGAAAACGATGGCGAAGGGGGAGAGACCAACAACGACGGCTGCGATAAACCCAACCGCCCGCTCCCTGTAGAGTGCGCGACCCAGAGCCCCCGTGAGCGGGACCAGCAATAGCCCAGCTGCCAGACCCGGCAGTCGAAGGGCGATCGTTGTACCACCGAAGAGAAGCTGCGAGCCGGCCAATACATAGAGCGGAAGGGGCGGTTTGTCAACAACTTCCCTGCTGAGCCAGGGATCATGCCCCTGTCCAATGCACAAGCCCCAGTAGCCGTAAAGAGCCTCATCCGGGTGATGCGAGGGGGGAAACAGTGACGGCAGGCGCAGAGCCCATACCAGCAACAGCAGCCCCACCAGCCCCCACCGGAATCCTGCCCTGCCGGTGATCAGGCGATGAAGCGGTACTTCAGGAGTGTCCACAGCACGGTCAGCCCGTCTCGCCAGCCGATCTTCTTCCCTTCCTCGAACTCGCGACCCGCATAGGTTATCGGAACCTCATAGATGCGATAGCCCAGTTTGAGGATCTGGGCCGTGATCTCAGGATCGAAGCCCCAGCCGGAAGCTTTCAGATCGAGCTGAGTCACGACCTCGCGGGTGAAGACCTTGTAGCAGGTCTCCATGTCCGTGAGGATAGAATCATAGAGCAGATTGGTGACCAGCGTCAGAAAGCGGTTGCCGACCATGTGCCAGAAGAACATCGCCCGGGTCGGTCCGCCGCGAAAGCGGGACCCGTAGACCACCTCGGACCGCTTCTCCAGGATGGGCTGGAGCAGGCACGGGTAGTCTCGCGGATCATACTCCAAGTCGGCGTCTTGGATCAACACAATGTCGCCCGTGGCATGGTGTAGGCCCGTGCGGACCGCCGCGCCCTTCCCTTGATTCCGCTCGTGGCGGACGACTATCGTATCGGCATCGTCCTCCAGTTGGGTTAGGAGCTCCCCTGTTCCATCCGTCGATCCGTCATCGACGATCACAATCTCCCTGTGGAGCTCGACAACGGATTCGCGGTCAGATCCGAAGCCGATCGACACCGTGAGGTCCACGGTACGCACGCGCCTCACGATCTCAGTAACGGTCTCCCGCTCATTGTACACCGGCACGACGACAGAAAGCCTCATTTGTCCCCCCCCGAGCTTGTGGGCGGCATTATAGTTTACGCCAGTCGGGCTGGCAAGGTACAGCGCGGCTCGTTGCAGAGACAGAGCATTTGAGCTAGAATCAAGGCTGAGCCGCAATCTGTCATCCACAAGTCCACATCGGAAAGGAGTCCTCGTCCTTGAAACAAATAGCCGCCGTCGTCCTCGCTGCAGGCGCATCCACTCGTTTCGGCGAATGTAAGCAGCTTCTCGACTGGGACGGAAAGCCGCTGTTGGCTCACGTCACGGATATGGCCCTGGAGGCAGGCCTGCATCCCGTAGTCCCTGTCCTGGGCTGTCAGGCTGCTGAGACATCGGCTGTTCTGGCCGATCGACCAGTGCGGACACTGATGAACTGGCGCTGGAAGGAGGGGTTGGCAACGTCCGTGCAGACGGGACTGGCCGGCGTGCCCTGCGACGCACAGGCGGTCCTGTTCCTCCAGTGTGATCAGCCGCTGGTCACGACTGAACTACTGCGAGCGATCCTCCATCGCTTTCATCAAACCGGCTCTCCCATCGTCCACCCCACCCACGCTGGGCGGCGCGGCACACCGGTCCTTTTCGCGCGCCGCTTCTTCGCCGAGTTATCTACTATCACGGGGGATCAAGGCGGGCGCACGCTGATCGATCGGTACCCGGATCAGGTGGCAACCTTCCAGGTCTCCGACCCAGAGGTGCTCGCCGACGTGGACACGCCGCAGGACTACCGGCGGCTCCGGAAGGCCTCGGGTAACAGGCAGCAGGGAGAGAGCCAGTCGCAGATTCAGGTCCTCCAGGGAATACACCATCTGATTGTGGACATGGACGGGGTGCTCTGGCGCGGGGACAAGGCAATGGGCGGACTGAAGCCATTTTTCTCGTTTCTTAGGAGACAAGAGATGCCCTTCATCCTCGCCACGAATAACTCGACCCGCACCCCGGACCAATACGTGAACAAGCTGGCTGGCTTCGGCGTGCGTGTGTCGGTGGAGAAGATACTGACCTCCTCGCTGGTCTCTGCCGCCACCCTGGCGGACATTGCGCCGTCGGGTTCCCGAGTCTTTGTCATTGGGGAGGAAGGGGTGCGACAGGCACTTCGGGACCAAGGATTCATCCTGAACGGTGAGCAGGCCGAGTACGTGGTGGTAGGCTGGGACCGAGACCTCAGTTGGGAGAAGCTGGCGACAGCCTCGGTGTTGATCCACGGAGGGGCGGGCTTCCTCGGCACTAATCCCGACGTGACGTTCCCAACTGAGCGAGGGCCTCTCCCAGGGAACGGTGCGCTGCTGGCCGCCCTGGAAGCCTCCACAGGGGTCGAGCCGCTGATAACGGGCAAGCCAGCACCCCGGATGTACGAGGAAGCGTTGCGCAGAATGGACGCTACGCCGGACACGACGGCCATGATCGGCGACCGACTGGATACCGACATTGCGGGCGCTTCGCGCGCCGGTCTGAAGACAATACTCGTCCTCTCGGGCATCTCCACAGAAGAGGATCTTGCCTCGTCGCCCGTCAAGCCGGACGTCGTCTGCTCCGACATACACGAGCTCGTCGCCACGTGGGAGCAGCTGGATAGATGAGTGACGATCCGCTGCGGGTGTACGACCTGGACCTCGACGAGCTCGAATCGTATCTGACGCATCTGGATGAGCCGTCCTACCGGGCCCAACAGGTGTGGGAGTGGCTGTACGTCCAGTTAGCTGACTCCTTCGAGCAGATGACGAACCTCCCCGGGGCACTGAGGGAGAGGCTTGCGGAAGAGACAACCGTGCAGCTCCTCGAGGTGGTAGACACGATCAGATCCACAGACGGTGGAACGCGCAAGGATCTACTGCGCCTGTTGGATGGAGAGACCATTGAGGCGGTGTTGATGCGATACGAGAGACGCCGCACAGCGTGCCTGTCCACGCAGGTGGGCTGCGGCATGGGCTGTCCCTTCTGCGCCACAGGTCAGATGGGATTCCGGCGGGATCTGAGCAGCGGGGAGATCGTGGCCCAGGCCGTCCACTTCACACGAGTGTTGCGGCACGAGGGCGACTCACTGACCAACGTGGTACTGATGGGCATGGGAGAGCCCCTGGCAAACTACGAGGCGTCGCTGGCGGCCATCCGTCGCTTGAGCCACCCGACCGGTTTTCGCCTGGGTCAGCGGCACATCACGCTCTCCACCGTAGGACTGGTGCCGGAGATCCACCGTCTGGCGCGGGAGGAACTGCAGATCACGCTGGCCGTCTCGCTGCACGCAGCCACGGATGATCTGCGCAACCAGATTGTGCCCATCAATCGGCGTTACCCTCTGGACCCCCTCTTCGACGCGTGTGCCGACTATGTCGAACAGACGGGTCGGCGGATCAGCTTCGAATGGGCGCTGATCACTGGTGTCAACGACGGATCGGAGCAGGCTCATGCTCTGGCGAATCGGATCCAAGGCCTGCTGGCCCACGTCAACCTGATACCCCTCAACCCATCGCCGGACTATCAGCGCGAAGGCTCGAACAGAATTCACGTTCGGGCCTTCGCTGCAGTCCTCGATCAACTCGGCGTACCATACACCATCCGCGTGCGGCGGGGGACGGCGATCCAAGCCGGCTGCGGGCAACTTAGACAGCGGAGTGGGAGGGGCTAGCCGGGCGTGGGGCCTGAGGGGTCAGCTGGTCGTACGGCGTCGGAGGAAAAACGGTACATCCTTTGGATGAAGGCCGGGCTGGGAATCCGACGCACATATGCGGTAGTCTCGTAAAAGCCTCTGATCGAGAAGACTGGGGATAGTAAGCGGACCGAGCAAGCTAGCCCCTCACTACGTAACTGAGTCGACAATCACGGAGCCTGGCTGATGCCATCACAAAGAAAGACACTGGGCCTCATCGTAAACCCCGTCGCTGGGATGGGCGGCAGCGTGGGGCTCAAGGGTACCGACGGAGAGCTGCACGAGAGAGCCCTGGAGTTGGGCGCGGAGCCGATAGCACTGGGTCGGACAGAGACGTTCCTGACCCACATCGAGCGCAAGGACGAGATCAACTTGCTGGTGGCTCCCGGCCCGATGGGCGCTGAGCACCTCGCGGATTTCGACGTGCCGTACACCGTTGTAGGGGAGATCAGCGACGAGACTTCGGCAGCGGACACCAAGAGGATCGCCCGTCAGATGATTGGCCATGGCTCGACGCAGTCACCTGGGTCGACGCAGTCACCTGGGTCGACCCAGTCACCCGAGTCTACACGATCACCGAGGGCCGAGTTGCTTATCTTCGTGGGCGGCGACGGCACCGCGCGCGATATCTACGATGGTATCGACGGGGCGGTTCCAGTGGTGGCCGTCCCCTCGGGCGTCAAAGTCTACAGCGCGGTCTTCGCCGTCAGCCCAAGAGCCGCGGCCGCGCTCGTCGACATCTTTGTGCGCGACGGCACGGTGACCGAGCAGGAGGTGTTGGATATAGACGAGGATGCCTTTCGAGAGGATCGACTCTCATCCCGTCACTACGGCACGCTTCTGGTTCCCGTGGAACAACGGTTCCTACAGCACGGCAAGGTCGGCTCCAGTGGCCACGCCTCCGTCGAGGAAAGTAAGCGCGAGAT